>DASPJI010000707.1:0-2242 GCA_035628695.1 Thermoanaerobaculia bacterium
CCACGGTAGCCAACGAGGACCCGGTGCTCTCCCGCGGCACCTTCGTAGTGCTGGCGACGATCGCGCTGACGGTCTCCGGGGTGGTGATCGCCATCGGCACCTCGGCGCCGCTCCTCACCAGCTTCATGGAGAACCCCGGTCAGGTCGGCCCCGAGTTCTACAACCGGGTCAACCTCCCCATCGCGCTGCTGATGGCGGGGCTGCTGGCGCTGGTCCCCTACCTCACCTGGAAAGGGACGGAGCCGCGGGAGCTGGCCGGGAAGCTGCTCTGGCCCGGCCTGTTCAGCCTGCTGGTGACCGGCGGCGCGGTGGCGGCCGGCGTGCGCGACCCCTTCCACGTGGTCTTCGTCCTGCTCGCCGCGCTGGCGCTGGCGAGCAACTTCCAGAAGGTGCTCGCCCGGGCGCGGGCCGGCGGTTTCAGCCTGCGCGGCGCCGGCGGCTACTTCGCCCACGTCGGCGTGGCCATCATGCTGCTCGGCTTCATGGCCTCCTCGGCCTACGACCAGAGCGCCAAGGTGACGCTGGAGCAGGGCAAGCCCGAGAAGATCGAGGACATGACCCTCACCTTCACCCGCTTCATCCCCCGCCAGGGGGAGGAGAAGGAGAAGATGGAGGTCGAGGTGGTCAAGGACGACGGCGAGCGGTTCTTCGTCTATCCCCGGTTCTTCATGAACGAGCGGACGCGCCAGACGATGGTCCACCCGGACATCCGCAAGACCGCGCTGGCGGACTTCTATGTCTCGCCGATCGAGTTCGATCCCGGCCAGCCGCGCCTCGAGCTGGCCGCGGGGGAGAGCCGCCAGGTGGGGGACATGGAGGTCAGGTTCGCCGGCTTCGACCTGAACGCCGGCGGCACCAACGCGATGGCCCAGATGGAGAGCGGCGGCCCGATGACCATCGGCGCCAAGGTGGAGGTGACGCAGGCCGGCCGCACCACGCAGATCACGCCGATCTATCAGATGAACCCGGCGACCGGCCAGGTGGAGACCCCGCCGTTGCCGTTGCCGGGCGGCGGCGCGGTCTACGTGTCGGGCCTGAACGCCACCAACGGCGCGGTCCAGCTCGAGGTGATGGGCGTCGCCAACCCCGCCCGCCTGTCGGTGGACGTCACCCGCAAGCCGCTGATCAACCTGGTCTGGTACGGCCTCTACGTCGTGCTGGCCGGCGGCGCCATGGCGGCCCTCCAGCGCCTGCGCGAGGCGCGCATCCGCGACCAGGTGGCGGCGGCCGGCGAATAAGCGGCCACGATAGAATGCCAGGCGCCGCCCCCTTGGCAGGGAGCGGCGCCTTTTCTTTTCACGGGACTGCTGGATCAAGGAACCACGCATGCGACTGAAGATCGTCGTCCACGAGGCAGAAGAAGGCGGCTACTGGGCCGAGGTACCTGCCATCCCGGGCTGTGCCACTCAAGGGGAGACCCTCGACGAGCTCATGACCAATGTACGGGAGGCGGTCGAGGCGTGCCTGTCGGTGGATCTCAAGGAGATCGATCTCACCGATACGGATCAGGTCCTGGAGATCGCCGTGTGAAGAGCGTCTCCGGGAAGGAGCTCGCTCGCATATTGGAGAGGAACGGCTGGAGACTCCAGAGGGTCAGCGGCAGCCATCACGTCTACGCCAAAGAGGGGAATCCGGCGAGAATCTCCCTACCTATCCACGGAAACCACCCCTTGAAGCTTGGGCTTCAGCGCCACTTCATGAAGGTGGCGGGGCTCCAGGATTCAGATCTCTAGGGACCAGGAGACAGAGGCGCCGCCCCCTTGGCAGGGAGCGGCGCCTTTTCTTTTCAGCCGGAACGCGGGCGCCGCGAGGGATCGGGCGGAGCGCGCCTATAATCAGGTCGCGAGGTTCCCGATATGTGGTGGCTGGGCTATCCCTTTCTGGTTGGCGGCGTCCTTGTCCTGAACATCCTGTTCCGCAACCGCCGGTTTCTGAATCTATGGCAGGACGCCGTCACGGCCTGCAAGCTGACCCGGCAGGAGATGACTTCCATCTGGGCGCCGCGCGTGAACCTCACGGCGCGGACGGAAACGTTGCAGGTCAGCTTCGACGCGGGCCACAAAGGAAAAACCTGGCTCCAGGTGAGGGTTCCGGATCTGCCCGGTTTCGCCGACATGAAGCTCCGCCGCACGATGTACGCGCTATTTGGCGGAGCCGAGATCCAGGCCGGCGACGAGCCGTTCGATCAGGAGTTCTTCATTGAGGGGCCGGTTCAGCTCGGGACGGCGATGCTCGACGCGGA
>DASPJI010000708.1:0-3250 GCA_035628695.1 Thermoanaerobaculia bacterium
AACCCGAGGAACGGTGAACGGTCCGATAGCCCAGGGATTCCAGGAACAGGATCACCCTCTCCTGGGCGCCGGCTTCGACCACGATGTCCAGGTCGACCGTCGTGCGGGGCAGGCCGTAGGAGGCCAGGGCCACGCCGCCCACGACTGCGAAGCGGATACGCTGCTCCTCCAGGAATCCGGAGATGGTCCGCAGGACGGCCCCAAAGTTCACCTCCACAGCATAGCAACCCAGGGCCGCCGGGCGCGTATAATTCTCCCAGGCATCACACGATTCACGCGACCATCAAGAAGCCGTCCGCGCCGGCGGGTGGTCCCGCACGGCGGGCGGCAGGGAGGGCGTATGGCAGGCAAGTTCGAGATCCAGCAGGCGACGGACGGGCAGTTCACGTTCCACTTCAAGGCCGGAAACGGGCGGATCGTCATCGCCGGCGAGCGCTACGCGCAGAGAAGGAGCGCCGAGGCGGGGGTGGCGTCGGTCCAGAAGAACGCCGCGTCCCCGGGCCGGTTCGAGAGGAAGACCGCGAAGAACGGCGCGCCGTACTTCGTCCTCACGGCGACCAACGGCCAGGTGATCGGGCAGAGCGAGACGTACTCCTCGCCGGCCGCCATGGAGAAGGGGATCGCCTCCCTCCAGAAGAACGCCCCCGGCGCGCGGGTCATCGACCTGACCTGAGGGCCTGATGGAGTCGGCGCCTTATCCTCCCCCCGGGGGCGGACCCGAGGGGAGGTGGCGCCTTGCGGCGGGAAGGCGAGGAGGGGGCCTAATCCCCGAGGTAGTTGCTGACGCCGACCGAGACGATGCGCTTCTGCTCGATCTGATAGACAAGGAAGACGACGAGCGGCTTCCCGGCTTCGCGAAGGCCGCTATGGTCGAGGAACGCTTCCAGGGGTGCATCCAGTCCGCTGGAAAGTCCCTCGGACGTAGAGAAGATCTCGGTCCGGTCCAGCACGTCGCCCGCCGGGTTCAGCTCGATACGCCATGCGAACACGCCCTGGTCGGGAGCGGATTCCGGCACGGGTACCTTGAGGAGTCTGGACGCCTCCGCCAGCCGGCGCTCGTCCCCGAAACCCGGCCGCCCCTGGGGAGGCCGCAACTCGAAGCTTCGATAGGTCCCCGGACCCGCAAGGGCGGACCGTTGCCCGTGGAGCCTCTGCTGGACGAGGGTCTCGCCAAACAGGGGATTGGAGGTGTACCGCACCTTGGCGGCGACTACCTTGCGCTCGGCACCGATCTGATACTCCAGATAGGCCCATTCCTCCGCCTGACCTGCGGAGGTCCCCGGCCGGAGCTTCAGGATCTCCTCGGTACCGGGCAGAGGAGCTTCGCTCGAGAAGGACGACCTGAAAGACTGAATTCCACAGGTCTTCTCGACGCAGAAGTAGTTCAGGCCGCCTCCGAGAACTACTTGCTGGCAGCAACAGCTCGCAATGAAAGCTCCACAACTGCCATCCGTGCAGAGTGCGCTCCAGCCCTCATCACAATCCTGGAAACAGGCCCACTCGACATTGCCGCCGCACCGGCAGTTGCCGTTGCAGCTAGCAGCTTCCAAGGTGCCGGCCAACAGCGCGAGTCCCACTCCGATCATCCAGACTAGCTTTTTCATGGCTTCGTCCCCGGGTCTGGAGTTTAGAATCTTCCAAGAATCGTCGCAAGCGGCCAGAAGATCGTGGCGCCCCCTGTTTCCGGAATAGCGGGCCGCGCGAGGCCCGCGCCCGGCCTGGCCAGGCCGGAGGCCGGCAGGGTGACACCCACGACAGGCATGATCAGGCCTGGCAGGAGCCCGGTGCGGCCGGAGGCAGGCCGCGCCCGGCCGGTGACAGGCTCCCTGCGGCCGATGAAGGGCCGCGCCCGGCCGGTGGCCGGCAAGGCGCGGCCGAGGACGGGCCTGTCCCGGCCGCTCGGGCGCACGGCCAGGCCTGAAACAGGCCTGGCGGAGCCGGCAACAGGCTGGGAGGCCGGCCTGGACAGCATTAGAAAAATCTTGGCTCACCCTCTTGACAGGCCAGCGAACGGTCTCTATCGTACCCCTCAGGCCGAATATGGTCAACAGAGCCGTTGAGGCTCTATCGGGGGCCGATGGAGGCTTCCCGATCCTGTGAAGGAGAAGAAGGTATGCCCATCTCGTTTGCCGACGTGACGCTGGACTGGGAGAGCATTCTCGCCGCCCTCCGGGAACATCCGGACCTGCTGTCCATCCTCGAAGCCGAACGCCTCGCGTTGGAGACGGACCTGAACTTGATCCGGGTGCTCAAGTCGCGGCAGGAGGCGCAGGCGGCCTCGCGGCAGGAGCTGACGCAGAAGATCAAGGCCGTGAGAGCCCACGGCGTGGCACAGGCCATCGCCATCCGCGCGGTCGCCAAGGGCAAGATCGGCTATCGCAACGAGCGGCTGGTCCACTTCAAGGTCGCTCCGGTTCGTAGCCGCCGCCGCGCGCCCAAGCCGGAGGAGGTCCCGCAGGCGGAGTAGTATCAGGAGGGGGAAGGCGCCACACGATCTGTGTGGCGCCTTTTCGATCGGCTCCAGATGCCATGAGGATCACGAAGGGCCAGTTCACCGGCTGCCTGCTCGGGCTCGCCACCGGGGATGCCCTCGGCGCGCCCCACGAGGGGGGCGGGCTGGAGAAGGCGCTCTGGCGTTTCATCGGCCGCACCCGGGACGGCGCCCTGCGCTGGACCGATGACACGCGGATGGCTCTCGACCTCGCGGAGTCCCTGCTCGAGGAGGACGGGGTGCGTCCGGACGCGCTGGCGAAGCGCTTCGCCGGGAGCTACCACTGGAGCCGTGGCTATGGCCCCGGCACGGCGCGGGTCCTCCGGCGGATCCGGCGTGGCGAACCCTGGCAGTCCGCCTCGCGGGCCGTGCACCCGGACGGCTCCTACGGCAACGGCGCCGCGATGCGCTCCCCGGTCGTCGCGCTCTTCGCCAGGGACGAAGCCGCGATCGTCGAGGCGGCCCGGGCCTCCGCCCTGGTGACCCATGGCCATCCGCAGGCCATCACCGGGGCGGTCCTCATCGCCCTGGCGACCGGCCATCTGCTGCGCGGTACGCCGGCTCCCGGCCTCTTCGCGGGCCTCCGAACGGTCTGCCGCGACGCGGAGATCGCGGAGCGGCTGCGACGGGCCGCCTCCTGGATCCTCAACGGCGAGGTCCCGGCGCCGTACGAGGTGGCGGTATGGCTCGGCAACGGCATGGCCGCCGTGGCCTCCTGCGCCACGGCCATCTACATCGCCCTCCGGCATCTGCGCTCCC
>DASPJI010000709.1:0-8316 GCA_035628695.1 Thermoanaerobaculia bacterium
GCCCCGCGCTGGGCGAGGACCACGACACCCCCCGGCCCCGCGGCGGCGAGGTCGAGCCGGCCGTCGTTGTCGGCATCGAGGACGGCGACGGCGGCGAAGCGGCCGGACGGCAGCCCGGTTGGGCGCCAGGGCTCGAAACGCCCCCGGCGATTGTGCCAGAGGGCGAGCCCCCCCTGCCCGGCGGCGATGAGATCGGGGAGGCCGTCGGCGTCGAGGTCGGCGCTGGCGACGGCTGCGGCCGGCGTGCGGCCCAGCCCGGCGGCGGCGGTGCGGTCGGCGAGGTTGCCCTGCCGCAGGTTGTCGATCCAGAAGAGCCCCTTGTCCCCCGCCACGGCGAGGTCGGGATCGCCGTCGCGGTCGAGGTCGCTCGCCACCACCGCACGCGCCCCGGCGAGCACCGGCCCGGGGAGCGCCTCGCGGCCCACCGCCTCGAACGTCCCCTGGAGCGGATTGCGGTAGAGCTCGGCGGCGCTCCCCGCCGTCACCAGGTCGAGGTCCCCTTCCAGGTCGAAGTCGAGCGCCGCCGCCGCCGCCCCCCGGGCGTTGCCGAGGCCGGCCGCGGCGGTGGCGTCGGCGAAGCTGCCATCCCCCTGACCGCGCCAGAGCACGGCCTCGTTGGCACCATGCCCCAAGAGATCGAGCTTGCCGTCGTTGTCGAGGTCCGCCGCGAGCAGCCCGGTGATGCCGGACGCCGCCGGCCCCGGCTTCCAGGAGCCGGCGCGGCGGATCTCGAGACGGGACGAGGTGACGCGCGCGACGTCCGGCCGCTCGTCGCCGTCGAAGTCGCCCACCGCGACGGCGGCGGTCGGACCCGTCGCCAGGGGCGCGCCCTGGAAGCGGACGGTGACGGGATTGCCGAAGATCGAAGGCGGAGGCTCCTGGGCGAACCGTTCGACCGGCAGCGCCTGAATGCCGGGGAGCAGCTCGCGCAGGCTCTGCTGGTAGGCCGGCGTCGGCTTGAGGACGTTCTCCAGCCGCGCCGCCGGTCCCCGCGCTGAGGCCACTTCGCCTTTTTCCAGGGCGCCGAGCACCTGCTCCAGCGCCGTCCCGGCGGACGCCGGCGCCTGCCACAGGAGCTCGCGGACCCGCAGGAACGCCCGCGTCGCCCCCGGCCGGTCTCCCGCCTGGACCGCGCGCCGCCCGGACTGGAGCAGCACGACGAGGTTCTCCGGCCGGAGCCGGGCGAGGCGTCCCAGGGACTCCGCCATGGCGGCGTCATCGCCGGTGCTCTCCGCCTGCCGGTAGAGCGCGTACTGGATCTCGGGGTGCGCCGGAGCCGCCGCGGCGGCCTTGCGATAGGAGGTGAGCGCCTCGTCCATCCGGCCGCTCCACTGGAGCACATCCCCCTGGATCGTCAGCAGGTCCGCCCGGCCGGGAGCCTTGGAAAGCGCCTGCCCGATCCAGCGCAGCGCCTCGTCGCTCTTCTGTTGCCGGAGCGCGGCGACCGCGAGGTTGGCATACGGCAGCGGATCGTCCGGCACCGCCTGTGCCAGGCGCCGGAAGCTCGCCTCCGCCTCGCCGGCCCGCTCGTTCTCGAGCTGGGCGAGCCCCAGGTTGCGCAGCTCGATGGCCTTCTCGGGGATCGGCGGGGCCAACGCGGTCGAGGCCGAGAGCAGGAGGAGGGGAAGGAACCGGCGCGGCATGGAGCGCCGATTGTACTAGGGGGCGGGGGCGGCGCCTCTCGCCGTCAGCTCTGCCGGTCGAGCAGAGCGCGCAGGCGGGCCAGCTCCGCTTCCGCCGCCTCGGCCCGGCTGCGCTCCTCGTCCGCCAGCTCCCAGGGCGATGAGATCAAGCTGCCGTCCTGGCGATAGAGACGGACCCAGGTGGTCTCCAGGTCCTGATAGCTGCCGTGCCAGAGCCCGACGAAGCAGCGGAGCTGCTCGCTCCACAGCCGCCCTGCCGGATCGGGCGCGATGGGGCGGTAGGCGCCGCCGGCAAGTCGGAAGCCCTCCAGCACGAAACGCGGTGGGCCGTAGATGAAGTACTCCGCCGTCTTGAAGACCCGGGAGTACAGCTCCTTCTTCTCCTTCTGGTGGCGCAACGAATTCGACTTCGACAGCAGCTCGAAGATGACGTCCGGCAGCCGGCCGCCTTCCTCCCAGGCGATCCACGCCGGACGCTCCGCCTTCGGCATGACGTCATTGACCCAGAAGACGTCCGGCCCGCGGAACTTCAGCTTCCGGCCCTTGGCCACCAGCTCGGCGACCTCCCGCGCCTGCTCCACCGAGTAGTAGACGAACTGGTTGGCGCCGAAGAAGACGTCGGTCCGCCGCTGCTCCCTCACCACCTGCCAGAGCAGATCGTTCAGGAAGTGCATCTGTTGTACATGCCAGTGGCTCTCCAAAGGCTCCCCGTCGCTGTAGACGATCTCGAAATCCAAGGTCGGGGGCGCGAGCGCCGTCACCGCTGGCTGGCTCATGGCTGGACCCTTTCGGAATCGTTCCTTTGGAGAATCTTAGACCGGATCTTCAGTAAAGGGGAAGAGGGAAGGTGCGCCTTCCGGCCTCCCAGCTGGAGGCCAGGATACCATGGAGGCCTACCTCCCCTTCCCCTGCTCCACCACGACCTCCCGGTCCACCGGCACGTTCTCCACCCGCTCCTCCCCCCCGTCCCCCGGCCAGCGGATCATCAGCGAATCCACCTTGGCCGTCTTCCCCAGCCCGAAGGTGACCGGCAGCTCGCACTGCGAGAGGTAGCTGCGGGTGGGCATCACCTGGCGGGTCTGGGTAATGCCGCCGCCGGCGGTCAGCGTCACCCGGGCGCCAATGGCCTCCCGGTTGCCGCCGCTGCCCACCAGCTTCACCCGCAGCCAGTGGTGGCCGAGCGCCTGGTCGTTGCGGAGCAGCAGCGGCCGGTCGCCGGGCTGAGTAATGAAGACGTCCAGGTCGCCGTCGCGGTCGATGTCGGCGTAGGCGGCGCCCCGGCCGACGAGCGGCTTGGCGAGGTCCCCCATCGACGCGGCGGGGACGGCGGCGAAGGTCTGGCGGGCTTCCGGGCCGGCGTTCCAGAAGAGCTGCGCCGGCTGCCGGTACTGCTGGCTGGGATCGACCTGGTTGATCTCCTGCTCCAAGTGGCCGTTGGCCTGCAGGAGGTCCAGCCGTCCGTCCAGGTCGTAGTCGAAGAAGAAGATGCCGAACTTGAGCGTCTGGCGCGACGGGGCGCCGATCCCCTCGGGGATGGCCTCGTCGGCGAAGAGCGACGGGTCCCCCTGCGCGACGTAGAGGGAGGTCATCTCGTTGGCGAAGTTGCCGATGACGAAGGCGAGGTCGGCGTCGTTCCGGTAATGGGCCGCGTCCACCCCCATGGCGCCGGTAGCGTTGCCCATCCGGTCGAAGGCGAGGCCGGACTCGGTGCCGGTCTCGACAAAGCGGCCGTTCCCCTGGTTCCGGAGGAAGAAGTTCGGCGCCGTGTCGTTGGCCACCAGCAGGTCCATCCAGCCGTCGCCGTCGGCGTCCACCGGCGCCACGCCCAGCGCCTTGGCCGCCGGCTTGCCCGTCGCCGGATTGGCTACCTGGACGCCGCTCGCCGCCGACACGTCCTCGAAGGTGCCGTCGCCCCGGTTGCGGTAGAAACGCGGCCAGGTCCCCTCGTAATTGTTCGGCGGACCGTAGGCGCGGCCGATGCCGGTCAGCCTGTAGTCGAGCTTGAGGTCGATCTCGCGCGACCAGCGGACGTAGTTGCAGACGAAGAGGTCGAGCCGGCCGTCGTTGTCGGCGTCGAAGAAGGCGGCGCAGGTGCTCCAGTCGTCGGGGCTGCCGGCGACACCAGCCTGCCGGGTGACGTCCTCGAACACGCCCCCCTGGTTGCGCAGTAGCCGCCCCTCCCCCACCGCGGTCAGATAGAGGTCAGGGTCTCCATCACCGTCGTAGTCCCCCACCGCGGGGCCCATGCCGTAGAGGGAGACGCCGGCGAGCCCCGCCGCCGCGGTGGCGTCGGTGAAGCGGCCGGTGCCGTCGTTGCGATAGAGCCGCGGGGTGGAACGCTCCGCTGGAGCCGACTGCCCGGGCCAGGTGCTCGAATCCACCAGCAGCAGGTCCTGATCGCCGTCGCCGTCGAAGTCGAAGAACGCGGCGCCGCCCCCCATGGTTTCGGGGAGGAGCTTCATGCCGTAGGCGCCGTTGGTGTGGACGAAGTCGATTCCGGCCTGTTGCGTGATGTCCGTGAAGCGGACCTCCGGCGGGCCCGAGGCCGGCGCCTCCCGGGTCTGCGGCGGCGCGGCCGCGATGGCCTTCTCCGGCCCGGCCGCCGGGGGCCGGCGCACCAGGAAGAAGGCCAGCGCGCCGAGGACGGCGATCACCGCGAGGGCGATGAGCGACCGGCGGACGGCGCGGCCGATGACCGCGTCGTCCTCGGGGACCAGCTCGTCATCCTGGAGGTCCAGGTTTTCCTTGGAGGGCTCGCTCATAGTCTCAGCCGCCGCCGGCAGACGTCACGATGCCGGAGACCGGCTTCGGAGGGGGTGGACCGGACGGGCCGGACAGCTCGTAGGCCCCCGGCCGGCGCAGGTCGTAGATGACGATCGCCTCGGCGGCATGGTTCGCCGCCGGGTCCTTGGACCGGGCGATGGCGATCGCGCGGTCGCGCGCCTGGTCGTCCGGCCGGTAGGTCTGGAAGGCCGCGAGGTGCCGCGCCGCCTTCTGGGCATCTCCGGTCTGCTTGAAGATCAGATGCAGGTTGTAGTGCGCCGCGGCGTTCTCGGGATCGAGCTCCAGCGTCCGCTCGAACAGGCCGCGCGCCTCCTCGAGGAAGGCGTCGCGCTGTGCCCGCCGCCGCTCCCCCCGCTCCTGGCGGGCGCGCTCCACCAGCACCTGCCCCAGCTCGTTGAGCAGCCTGTAATCCTTTGAGAAGTCGAAGCCGCGCTCGCGCAGCTCGGCGGTGTCGGCCTGCGCCAGGCTCCGGAATTCGGCGATGGCCTCGTCCAGGAAGCCGTTCTGCTTGTTCACCTGGCCCGAGAGCCAGGCGATCGTCCACTTGGGAGCCGGCGGATCGGTGAACGCCGCGGCGCGGCGTAGCGCCTCGACGGCGCGGTCCTGCACCGTTCCCTGCTCGATGTAGACCCGCGCCAGGTTGAGCGGGCCGTCCGGCCGGCCGAGCGCCTCCACCTGCGCGAAGGCCTCCTCCGCCTGGCGCAGCTCACCCTTGGCCTTCCCCCCCTTGAGGAGCAGGGCGATGCCGTAGTCGTTCCACCGCTGCCAGGTCTCCTTGATCGGCGACTCCGGGTTCTCGACCACCGCCGTCGAACCGGCGACAGGGAAGGTGACCCGGTCCGTCGCCAGGGTCATCACCGGCAGGTCGTTCACGTATTGCGGCCCGAAGACGAGCTTCATGTAGCGCGTGTCGAACTTCCGGTACTGGAGCTTGACGTCCACCGTGACCGGCCCGCGCACGTCCGGCGGCAGGTCGAGCCGATAGTGGATGACGTCGGCCGCTCCCGGCGGGATCTGGTGGTTGTATAGGGGCACGAAGATGTCCTGCGGGTTGCGGCGGTCGATGCGGTTGCCGTCGCGGTCCAGCATGTAGACGTTGACGAAGTGCGACCAGGGATCGACCTCGCCGTCCCGCCCGTAGCCGCCGCTCCGGCCGATGACCTTGCCGCCGCTGGTGACCGTCACGTCCATCCAGACCTCGTTGGAGTCCGCCGTCCCCTGGGTGAACGGGTGCCCCATCTTCACCGTGCGGACCACCGTCTCCAGCAGGTAGGACCTGCCCGGCGCCAGCGTGGGGATCTCAGGGCGCAGCGGCGCGGTGAGCGGGCCGTCGATCGTCCCCCCCTCCTTGACGCCGAAGAGGTCGACCCGCATCACCCCCTCGTTGAACTTCCTGTGCTTCTCGTTGACCCAATCCGGCAGCTTCAGCAGATGTGGAATCGCCGTGTTCGCCGACGGGAACATGTGGTCGCGCACCTGCAGCCGGCCGGTGTCGTCGTAGACCTTGGCCGCGAAGTCGTTGGACGGCATCGGCTGCATGTGGCAGGGAGAGCAGCTCTCGTTCGCCTTCGGCGGATAGTAGAAGCTGGCCACGCCGTGCCCGGAGGCGCCGGAGAGGAGGAAGGTGTCGTAGTGGTTCTGGCCGCGCAGCCACTTGTAGTGGTTGAGCTCGGGCGGCAGGTGCACCTTGTGGCAGGAGGAGCAGAACTCGGCCGAGCGGTGCAGCGGCTTCAGGAACGTCGCCTTGTGGAGCTCCGGCTTCGCCTTGACGAGCTGCTGGTTGACCCACCGCAGGGTCCGGTTGTCACTGAACGCGAACGGATAGTGGATCGGCTCCTCGATGGTGTAGTCGGCGTTGCCGCGCGGGCTGTTGACGTGGGTGATCGAATGGCAGACCGAGCAGGTGATGCCCGCCTGCCCCGTTGGATCGTTCACGTCGTCGAACTTCGGGTCGTCGAACTTGCCGCTGAAGAAGACCACCGGATCGTGGCAGCCGGCGCAGAAGCGCGAGGCGTTGACGTCGCCGTCGCGCTTCAACGCCTGGGTGCGGGTCTCGCGCACCGAGAAGAGATAGGCCGGGTTGTTGAACGAGCTGAACCGGTGGGCGCTGTTCGCCCAGCCCTCGTGGACGTCCGCGTGGCACTGAGCGCAGTACTGGTCGTTCATCAGCGTCCTGGCCGGGATGAAGTTGCCGGTGGCCGTCCGGGAGAGCGACGGGAAGAAGTAGCGCTCGCCCGACTTCGGCCCGGCGACGTTCCACTGCCGGGGGTCCTGCGCCTGGACGATCAGCATGACCACCGCGAAGACGCCGGCCACCGCGGCCCAGCGCAGCCCCACCTTCCACTTGATGCGCCGGCCGGCGAGGCGATGGAGGACGAACAGCCAGATCGCCGCGACCGGCGCGAGGACGTGGGCCCAGTAAGCGACCGAGCGGACCGCCGGGTCCTTGACCACGATCACCCCTTCGATGCGGGTGAGGACGATGCCGCTCCCCAGGAGGACCAGGGCGGCGGCGAAGAGCGCGTAGCCCACCCGCACGGCCCGCCGGTTGGGCCGGTTCCAGGCGTTGCGGATGTGGGCGATCCCGAAGACCACCACCGGCACCACGATGAGCAGCCCCAGCACCAGGTGGAGCAGGAACATATTCATGTAGAACCAGCTCTGATACGTCCGCCCGGTGACCCATTCGAGTATCGTCGTGCTCGCCAGGTAGGTCGAGTTGACCGCCAGCAGCGCGAACAAGCCGAAGACCACGAAGAGCAGCTTCTTGAGCCGCGGCCCCACGGCCGGGAGGTACTTCCGTTTCCGGGGCGGAGCCGCCGGGCTCACGCTGGGCGTGGCAGGTGTCGTCATATCCCCTTGCCTGGGCGATCGCGAAAGCGGAATTGTAACGCTTGTGCCAGGGAGCGGGTGAAACGCCGACGCCCGGCGCGAGGCCGGGCGTCGAAGGAAAGGCCGGAGGGGGAGCGCGGCCTAGGTCTTCATGGGGGTCTTGAGCTCCCCCTTGCCCTTGGCGTTGAGGTAGTCCCGGTTCATGCGGGCGATGAAGTCGACGGAGATCCCCTTGGGGCAGACCCCCTCGCACTCGGTGTAGTTGGAGCAGGCACCGAAGCCCTCCCGCTCCATCGCCTCCACCATGGAGAGGGCCCGCTCGTAGCGCTCGGGCTGCCCCTGGGGGAGGAGGTTCAGGTGGGACATCTTCGCCGAGGTGAAGAGCTGCGCCGCGCCGTTCGGGCACTGGGCCACGCAGGCGCCGCAGGCGATGCACTCGGCGGCGTCGAAGGCGCGGTCGGCGAGGCTCTTGGGCACCGGCGTCAGGTTCGCCTCCGGCGCGCTGCCGGTGTTGACCGAGATGAAGCCGCCGGACTGGACGATGCGGTCGAAGGCGGTACGGCTGACCACCAGATCCTTGACCACCGGGAACGCCTTGGCGCGCCAGGGCTCGATCCACAGCTCGTCGCCGTCCTTGAAGTGGCGCATGTGGAGCTGGCAGACCGTGGTGCGGTGCATGCCGCCGTGGGCGACGCCGTTGATCATGAAGCCGCAGGAGCCGCAGATGCCCTCGCGGCAGTCGTGCTCGAAGGCGATGGGCTCGACGCCCCGCTCCGCCAGCCCCTCGTTGACGACGTCCAGCATTTCGAGGAACGAGCTGTCGGGGTTGACGCCCTTGGCCTCGTACCGCTCGATCCGCCCCTTGTCGGCGGGGCCGGCCTGGCGCCAGACGTGAAGGATGAGGTCCATTACTTGTAGCTCCTTTGCGTGGGCTTCACGAACTCGAACTCCAGCGGCTCCTTGTGCCGGGTGGGCGTCTTGCCGGCCCCGTTCCACTCCCAGGCCGAGACGAAGCTGTAGTCGGCGTCGTTGCGCAGCGCCTCCCCCTCGGGGGTCT
>DASPJI010000710.1:0-9164 GCA_035628695.1 Thermoanaerobaculia bacterium
TGATCGTCCAGCACATGCCCGCCGGCTTCACCCGCGCCTTCGCCGAGCGCCTGAACGCCTACCTGCCGCTCCAGGTGCGGGAGGCGACGCACCAGGAGCCGCTGCTGCCGGGCACGGTCTACATCGCGCCGGGCGGTCTCCACCTCCGGTTGGCGCGCGAGCGCGGGCAGCTCCGCGCGATGCTGTCCACCGAGCCGGCGAAGGCGGTCCATCGCCCCTCGGTGGACGTGCTGTTCAATTCCGCCGGCGCCGTGGTGGGGAGCCGCGCCGTGGCCGCGATCCTCACCGGCATGGGGCAGGACGGGGCCGAGGGGATGCTCGACCTCGCCCGGGCGGGGGTCCACACAATCGCCCAGGACGAAGCGTCCTGCGTCGTCTATGGCATGCCGCGGGCGGCCCTCGCCGCCGGTGGAGTCACCGAGACCGTGCCGCTGTCGCGCATCGGCGAACGCCTGCGCGAGCTGCTGCTGGGGACGGCCGAGGCCGCCTCCGGAGCCGAGAATTAGGATTCTATACGCCGGAAGATCCGGGGGGATTTCCATATGCAGCCGAACAAAGTCCTGGTCATCGACGACTCGAAGCTGATCCACAAAATGTTCACCGTCCTGCTGCCCAAGTCGAACCTGGTCCACGCCATGGACGGGCGCGAGGCCCTGCAGCGGCTGGCCGAGCACCCCGACGTCGAGCTGATGTTCCTCGACATCAACATGCCGAACATGAACGGGCTCGAGTTCCTCCAGCAGGTGAAGGCGGACGCGGCGCTTGCCCACATCCCCGTCATCATCGTGAGCACCGAGGGGAAAGAGCAGGACACCATCCGCGGGCTCCAGGCGGGGGCCGCGGCCTACGTCAAGAAGCCGTTCCGCAACGACACCATCCTCGATCTGGTGCGGCGGGTGCTGGGCGGGGGTGGGCTGGCGATGGAGGAAGCTGTCTCCCAGTAGGAGGAGACAGCTCCCTCCGGCCTTTCATCGGCGGGCGCCGCTCAGAGGCGCTGGAACTTGCCGCCCTTGACCTGCACGAGGTCCATGGGCTTGGTAACCTCGCCGTACTCGTCGAACGTCGTCGAGCCGCCCACCCCGGGGTAGTCCTTGATGGTGAGGAGCCGAGCCTTCATGGCGTCGGAGTCCATCACCCCCTCCTTCATCATGCCGGCGATGATGCGGATGGCGTCATAGGAGGTGGCGGAGAAGTACTCCGGCTCCATGCCGAAGCGCTCCCTGTACTTCCGCACGAACTGCTCGACGTGCGGCTCCTTGGACTCGAGGTTGAAGGGGGAGCCGGCGCAGATCAGCCCCTCGGCCTCGGCGCCCGCGGTCTCCAGGAAGCGCGGGCTCATGGCGCCGGCGCTGGCGAAGAGCTGCGGTTTGAACCCCATCTCATACGCCTGCTTGACGATCAGCGCCAGCTCCTTGTCCAGCCCCACGAGATAGACGGCGTCGGGGTTCTTCGCCTGCAGCTCCTCGATCTCCTGGCGGTAGTCCGACTTGCCCTCGTCGTAGCCGATGGTGACGGGGATGGGGGAGCCCATGCGAGCCACGGAGTTGACGAAGGTATCGCGGTAGGAGATGCCGTTGGCGGAGTTGGAGTGGAGCACCAGGATGGTCTTCCTGCCGAAGCGCTGGACGGCGGCCTTGGCCACGGTTTCGGCGTGCAGCGCGGCGCTCTCGCGGTTGCGGAAGACGTACTCGCCGGCGTTCTTGAGGTCGTCGCTGCTGGCGGAGGGGGAGAAGAGGATGACCTTGCGCTGCTCGGCGAGAGGTGCGGCGGAGAGGGCCTCGTCGCTCAGGGTGAAGCCCACGGCGACGAAGATCTTCTCCTGATCGATCAGCCTGCGGAACGCCTCCACCGTCTTGGGGCCTTCGGACTGGGAGTCCTCGACCACGATGCGGACCTGGGGCTCACCGTTCTTCTTGGCCTCTTCGTTGATCTCGTCGACGGCGAGCTGGATGCCGTTGAGCGACTCCTGGCCATAAGTGGCACCCCGGCCGGTGAGGGCGAGGACCACGCCGATCTTGTACTCCTGGGGCTTCTCGGGCGCCCTGCTGCACGCCGTCGCCAGGACCGCGGTGGCGGCCAAGGCGGTCAGCGCGGCGGTCAGCCTGGACAGTCGATTCATTTCGGAAACCTCCGGTCTTCTGCGGTACTCCGCGGCTTGCGAGCCGGCGCTCTTCCCGGGTTCTCCTCCGGCGTACACAGGCGCACTGCCGGCGTTCCGGAGGACCGTTCGAGCTCTGGGGGCTGCGTGTTGGCCCATTCTAGCCCAAGCCGGAGGGGTGTCAACGGCCAAGGCAAGCGGGACAGCGGGGACGGCTCAGCCCTGGGAGGCCAGGCGGCCGTCCAGGTCCAGCTCGGCAGCGATCCCCTTCATCGCCGTGAGGACGTTGTCGACGTGCTGCCAGAGCTCGAGCTGGCCGCCGAAGCAGACGCGGCTGAAGTCGGCGGTGGCGGCCTCGACGTGCTCGCGGTCGACGCCGGCCGCGAAGGTCCGCTCCTTCCACCGCTTCTTGATCGACTTGAGCTCCACCTCGCGCACGTCCTTGCTCGGGCGCACCAGGGCGCCGGCGATGATCAGGCCGGTCACCTCGTCGCAGGCGAGGAGGGCGAAGTCGATGGGGCGCTCGCGCTCGACGCCGGTGCCCTCGGTGTTGTGGGAGAGGATGGCGCGGACGACGTTCTCGTCGGCGCCGTGCTCGCGCAGGATGGGGGCGCCGTCCCTGGGGTGCTGCTCGAGGGTGGGGTGGATCTCCCAGTCGAAGTCGTGGAGCAGTCCGGCGAGCCCCCAGGCTTCGGAGTCCTCGCCCAGGCGCCCGGCATACCAGCGCATCGCGGCCTCGACGGCGAGCATGTGCCGGCGCAGGCCCTGGGCCTCCACGTGACGGGTCATCAACTGCCAGGCATCGTTGCGGTCCATGAGGTCTCCTCCGGCGCAGCAGGATATCCCGGAGAGGGAGCCGCGGTCGATCCTGCCATCAGGATCTCTGGCTGCCAGCGCCGCTCCGGGAGGGCAAGGTGCGATAGAGTTCCCCGCCGTGCGCAACGTCACCCTGATCACCACCGGCGGCACCATCGAGAAGACGTACGACGAGACCAAGGGCGATCTGGTCAACCGCGGGTCCATCGTGCGGCGGATGCTCTCCGAGCTGCGGCTCGAGGAGACGGAGGTCAACGTCTTCGAGCTGATGAGCAAGGACAGCCTGGAGATGACCGACGCCGACCGCGCCCGCGTGCTGGAGGCGGTGCGGGTCTGCGGCGGCGATGCCGGAAACCGCGGCGAGGTCACCGGCATCATCGTCCTCCATGGCACCGACACGCTGGCGCTCACCGGCGAGCGCATCTTCCAGGAGGTCCCCGAGCCGCGCGTGCCCATCGTCCTCACCGGAGCCATGCGGCCGTTCGAGATGAAGCAGTCCGACGCGCTCCAGAACCTGACCGAGGCGATCTTCGCCACCGGCGTGCTCCCCCCGGGCGTCTATTGCGTCGCCCACGGCCGCGTCCTGCGCTTCCCCGGCGTGCGCAAGGACACCGACCGCGGCACCTTCGTCCACGACTGAGGAGGATCTCCCCATGGCCGAAACCACCGACAACCCGACCAAGACGATGGAGCAGTTCCGGGCCTACCGCGAGCGCATGAACGAGCGCATCATGGCGGCCGATCACCTGGGGATCAAGCGCTTCTTCAACCTGGACAGCGCCGCCTACCGCGACGGCGCGCTGGACGGCCGCGTCAAGGAGCTGCTCGGGCTGGCCGCTTCGGCCGTCCTGCGCTGCAACGACTGCATCGATTATCACCTGGACCAGTGCGTCGAGGCCGGTTGGAGCGACGAGGAGCTCCACGACGCCCTGAACGTCGCCCTTGTGGTGGGAGGCAGCATCGTCATCCCCCATCTGCGCCACGCCTTCGACACCATCGACCAGCTCCGCGCCGAGCGCGCCGCGGCCCCGGCTCCGGCGGCGGAGTAGCCTCCACTCGACGGTGCCCGCGGTTCCCAAAATTCCTTGTCGCCGGTGTGAGGGGAAAGGCGGATCCCCTACGTTCTACCCGGCGTGCGGTGAGCAAACGCACGCAACGACAAGGAGATGTTGAATGAAGAATTGGTTGCGACTCGCTCTGTTGTCCGCCTTCGCCCTCCTGGCCTGCCTGGCCACCTTCCCCGAGCCCGCTGCGGCAAGACCCCTCTGCGAAAACATTCACGGCCGTACCTGTTCCTCGACGCTCACTCCCGCGTGCGCGTGGGGAGACGGTGTGCAGGCGCGCTGCGTCTGCGAGTCCGGCCGCTGGAACTGCATCTATGAGGACGGTCTCGGCTAGCCCGTTCGCATAGGTGGTTGCCGGATCGGCCCGGTGGGACGCCACCGGGCCGGTCTCTCCACCACCAGTCGGTACGAACCCGCTTCTCTCTTTGGAAATGGAATGTCCGCGGATGACACCTGGGGGGCGAGCACCTGAGACGGTGCTTCATCGTCCTCCGGAGAGGCCGGCCCTGTGCTGTTCTGGAGGACTCCGGAATCGCCTTTTCCCCTTGCGATCCCCGGGGCGAAGGTAGGCATTCTGATTGCAACTCCTGGATTCAGAAGGAGTCGAGTCCGTCATCCAAGAGAGGAGAAAGCTCGTGAGGACACAAGCTTTGAGGTGGATCGTGGCAGGCGGCCTTTTGGTTTCGAGCCATCTGGCGGCCGAGCCATTGAGTGATCTGAAGACGCGGCTGGCGACGATGAGAAGTGATCAGCCATTGCGCATCGAGGTCGAGGTCGAGGTGGCGCACCGGGGATCGGCCCCTCTGCACCTGAACCGCAACAAGAGGCACGGCCGGGCGGTCGTCGCCGCCGATGCCGACGGTGTGAAGATGATCGAGCAGCGCTGGCTGGGCCGGTCCTGGTTGGCTTCGCTCTGGAAAGACAAGCCGGATGACGACGAGCCCATGCTCGACGAGCTCGAAGCCGAAAATCTGGTCGATCCGGTGGGTATGATCGATCTGCTCCTGACCGACGCCACCCTGGTGAGCGACGAAGCGGCGACCTGGCAGGACCAGCCGGCCCGGCTCCTGGTGATCCGCCCCGGCTTACCCGTGGGGGAGCGTGAGGAGGAGGCGCCCGCGCCGTCTGCGGACGTTGAGAGCGAGCCCGGACCGTTGACTCTCGACGCGAAGATCTGGTTGGACGAGAACGGCGTCCCTCTGGCCCTGGAGCGCTCGATGGAGCTCGGGCTCGGGGTCGTGAAGGCGACCGGTGATGAATCGTTCACATTTCAGCAGTCCGAGGGGCGGCTGCTCGTCTCGTCCGCCGAGTTGAGCTCCACGGGACAGGCGCTGGCCGTGCTCCGCTCCAGAGACGACAAGAAGTTGAAGGTCACCGGGATCCGCTGAGCCCGCCCGGCAGCCCGAACGCCTGCGCCACCAGCTCATAGGAGCGCAGGCGTTCCTCGTGGCTGTAGATGTTCGTCGAGATCATCACTTCCTGGACGCCGGCCTCCGCCGCGAGCGCCGCGATCTGAGAGCGGACGCTCTCCGGGTCACCGAGGACGAGGAGCTTCCGGTAGGCGCCTGCGAGCGCGCGCTCCTCCGGCGTGTAGGGATAGGCCATGGCCTCCTCCGGGCTCGCCAGCGGACCGAGCTGTCCGCTCCGCAGCCGCACCCACGAGAGGTCCATCGTCCAGGCGAGGTGCCGCGCCCGCTCGTCGGAGTCGGCGCAGACCACGGCGAGCGCCAGGATCGCGCTCGGCTCCGGGAATTGGCTGGAGGGACGGAAGCTCTCGAAATAAGCCTCGAGCGCCGGCTCCGCGGGCGTCAAGCTGAAGTGCCGGGCGAAGCTGTAGCCCAGGCCGAGCGAGCCGGCGAGGCGGGCGCTCGCGCCGCTCGACCCCAGGATCCAGATCGGCGGCAGCTCCACGTCGTCCGGGATCACCCGTACGGTGCGGAGCGGGTGGTCCTCCGGGATCTCTCCCCGCGACAGCGCCAGCAATTCGGTCAGTTGCGCGGGGAACTGGTCGGCGGGAAACGGGCGCAGCGCCTGCGAGGTGACCGGATCGGTGCCCGGCGCCCGGCCGAGCCCCAGGTCAATGCGGCCCGGGTGCAGCGCCTCCAGCGTGTGGAACGTCTCGGCCACCCGCAGCGGCACGTGGTTGGGCAGCATGATGCCGCCGGAGCCGACACGGATCCGCTCGGTCGCCGACGCCACGTGCCCGATCAGCACCTCGGGCGCCGAGCTGGCGACGCTGGGGATGCTGTGGTGCTCGGCGAACCAGTAGCGCGTGTAGCCGAGGCGCTCGGTCAGGCGAGCCAGGTCCACCGTCTGGCGCAGCGCCTGGGACGGAGTGGTGCCGGAAGCGATGGGGGCGAGGTCCAGTACGGAGAGCGAGAGAGGCATGTCCACTAGGTTCTTCAAGGACTGCGCCCGCGGTTGCGGAATACCCGCCGGACGCTCTAATGTTCCCAGAGTCTCTGCCGGCTTTCCACCGCCGGGATGCCGACCCGGGACCCAGGATACAGGATCATGCTGCGACTCTCAGAGCTGAGGCTTCCCCTCGAACATACGGAGGACGAGTTGCGGGCCGCCATCCTCCGGGAGCTCGGCATCGAGCGGCAGGACCTGACCGCTTACTCGGTCTTCCAGCGCAGCTATGACGCGCGCAAGCGCGGCCAGATCGCCCTCATCTATCATCTCGACGTCGAGACCCCCCGCGAGGGCGAGGTCCTGCGGCGCCTGCGTGGCAACCCGCACGTCGGGCCGACGCCGGACACCACCTATCGGCTCGTGGCCCGGGCGCCGGAGAGCCTGCCTTCGCGGCCGGTCGTGATCGGCTTCGGCCCGTGCGGCCTCTTCGCGGGCCTGCTGCTGGCCGAGATGGGGTTCCGGCCGATCATCCTGGAGCGCGGCAAGCAGGTCCGCGAGCGCACGGTCGACACCTTCGGGCTCTGGCGCAAGCGGAACCTCGATCCGGAATCCAACGTGCAGTTCGGCGAGGGCGGCGCCGGCACCTTCTCCGACGGCAAGCTCTACAGCCAGATCAAGGACCCGCGGCACCTCGGCCGCAAGGTGCTGACGGAGTTCGTCGAGGCCGGCGCCCCGCCCGAGATCCTCTACGTCAGCAAGCCCCATATCGGCACCTTCAGGCTGGTGAAGATGGTGGAGAGCCTGCGCGCCAAGATCGAGTCCCTGGGAGGAGAGATCCGCTTCCAGAGCCGGGTCGAGGATCTGATCATCGAGCACGGGAAGGTACGGGGGCTGGTCCTCGCCGGTGGCGAGCGCCTGGCGGCCGATCACGTGGTCCTCGCGGTGGGACACAGCGCCCGGGACACTTTCGAAATGCTTTTCCGGCGCGGCGTCTACATCGAGGCCAAGCCGTTTTCGATCGGATTTCGCATCGAGCATCCGCAATCGCTCATCGACCAGTGCCGCTTCGGCCCGCAGGCGGGGCACCCGATCCTGGGCGCCGCCGATTACAAGCTGGTCCACCATTGCCGCAACGGCCGGTCGGTCTACAGCTTCTGCATGTGTCCGGGGGGCACGGTGGTGGCCGCGGCTTCGGAGCCGGGGCGGGTGGTCACCAACGGCATGAGCCAGTACTCGCGCGACGAGAGGAACGCCAACAGCGGCATCGTCGTCGGGATCACACCGGAGGACTATCCCGGCGGTCCGCTGGCCGGCATCGACTTCCAGCGCCACTGGGAGGCGCGCGCGTTCGAGCTGGGGGGCGGCACCTACGACGCGCCGGCGCAGCTCGTCGGCGACTTCCTCGCCGGCCGGCCATCCACGGACCTTGGCTCGGTCCTGCCGTCGTACCGGCCGGGCGTGCGCATGACCGACCTCAGCACGAGCCTGCCAGACTACGCGATCGCCGCGATCCGTGAAGCGCTCCCCGCTTTCGAACGCAAGATCCGCGGCTTCGCCATGGAGGACGCCCTGCTGACCGGTGTCGAGACCCGGACCTCCTCGCCGGTGCGGATCAAGCGCAACGAGGAGCTCCAGAGCCTCAACACCGAGGGCCTCTATCCCGCGGGGGAGGGGGCCGGCTATGCTGGCGGCATCCTCTCCGCCGCGGTCGATGGCATCAAGGTGGCGGAGGCGGTGGCGTTGAGCATCACGGGCTCCGCCGCGCTCGCCGGCCCGGGGAACGTCGCCTCGTACAAGGTGCCTCTCGAGAGCACGGCGTAGAAGCGGCCGGTGACGAACGGGTCCGCCAGGAGATACCCGATGGTGC
The DNA here is from genome assembly GCA_035628695.1 of Thermoanaerobaculia bacterium. Taxonomy (GTDB): domain Bacteria; phylum Acidobacteriota; class Thermoanaerobaculia; order Multivoradales; family UBA5704; genus DASPJI01. Next base: position 8,201 of record DASPJI010000710.1, read on the forward strand.
TCGTGGTGAGGTCCGGGATCCCCGCGTTGGCCCGCCTCCAGGTGAGGCCGCCGTCCGTGCTGCGCACGATGGCCGTGGGGGTGCCGCCGTAGAGGATCTGCGGGTTGCGCGGGTCGACCACCACCACGCTGACCACCCTCGACAGCCGCGTCCAGCTCCGCCCGCCGTTCGTGCCGCGCACCAGCCACCCCTCGGGATCGAAGCCGTAGACCGTGCCGGGGCGCGAAGGATCGAGCGCCAGCCGCCGGACCGCCGGCCTTTCCTGCCAGTTGACGCCGCCGTCGCGGCTCACGTAGAGCCGCGCCTCGGACCTGCCCGAGCCCCAGTTCAGGCGGGCGGCGGCATAGACCTGCGCCGGATTCCCCGGCTCGGTCACCAACTCGTCGACGACGAGAGTCGTCCTCCCGATGTTGGGCAGCTCTACGTGGCAGGGAAGGGCTGGGCGCCAGCGCGCGCCGCCGTTGTCGGTACGGAGCACGCCGCACGCGGCCGGCGCCGCCAGAATCCTTCCGGGGCCGGTCGCGGCGAGGCGGCGGACGCCGGCCCCATGGACCTCCCTCCAGGTGACGCCGCCGTCGGCGCTCCTGAAGAGGCTCTGCGGCGTCGCTACATAGAGGATGTTCGCCGGGGACGCCGGATCGAAGGCGACGTCGAGCAGCTCCCGGTCTCCCAGGCCGCGCGCGAAGCGGTCCCAGGTCTGGCCGCCGTCGATGCTGACGAAGCTCTGGCCGCGGCCGCCGCCGACGAAGGCATAGAGGACGCCCGGCCGCGCCGGGTGGAGCCGCACGAAGAGCTCGGCGTCCCACAGCCCGGCCTGGAACCCGAAGCGCCAGTGATCGCCGCCGTCCCGGCTGCGGCCGACGCCGATCTGGAGGGCGCCGATGTACAGGCTCTGCGGCCGCGTGGGGTCGATCTCGATCGTCGTCGCCTGCAGCGGGCTGGAAGGCGGCCCGGACCGTCCGCC
>DASPJI010000711.1:0-3958 GCA_035628695.1 Thermoanaerobaculia bacterium
CGTCGTGATTGAGGGCGGTGGCCAGCCTCCAGGTCAGGTGCTCCATCGTCTCGTGCGCCATGCCGCGCCTCCATCTAGAGGAAGAGGAGATATCCAGGCGCCCAGAGCGACCGGTACATCCAGGCTTGCGGCTTGGCGCTGAGCGCCAGGAGACGGTCCTGGCGCAGCAACCCCTTCTCGGGCCGGCCTTTGGCGCCGCTCTGCCGGAAGGCCTGGAGCCGCAGGCTCGCCAGGGCCGCGCGGGCGAGGTCCTCGTCGCCCGGCAGCCAGGGGGGCACGGTGGCGGCGGCAAGCGCCTCCGCCACCTGGCCCGCCTCCAGCAGCGCCCGGGCGAGATTGAAGAGGATGGCCCGGAGGACGACGTCCTGCCCGGCCTCCGGCACGAGGCGGCGCAGGTCGCGGACCGCCAAGTCCGGGGCTCCCAGCGTGGCGCGCACCATGGCCTGGTTGCAGCGCACCATGACGTTCGTCCCGGCGTCTCCGGCGATGGCCAGTGCCCGTTCGAGCAGTGCCTCGCCGCGGTCCCAGTCCCCGCGGGCGATCGCGACGAGCGCCAGGTTGCTGAGCGGCACGGCGAGTCCCCAGGGCCCATAGGCCTCCAGGATCTCCACGCAGGCGCGGGCGTGAAACTCGGCGACGCCCAGCAGGGCCAGCTCGGAGAACACCACGGCCAGGTTGTTGTGGCACAGCGCCTCCTCCAGCTCGAGGCAGGACTCGCTCGCCTGTTTCAGCCCCTGCTCCAGGCAAAGCCGGGCGACGCCGGGGGCCAGGAACAGGCGGCTCCGCCGCGCCAGAAAGATCTGGAGCGGCACGTCCTTGGCCTTTCGTGCCAGCTCCCGGGCCTTCGAGAAGCGACGTCGTGCTTCCCGGGGGTTCATCTCGCCATGGACCCGCGCCAGCTCCAGTTGGATGCGGGCGGTCAGGGACGGATCGCTGGCCGCCAGACACTGCTGGGCCTGCCCGAGCCAGACCTCACCCTGGGCGATGTCGAGAATCGAGGGCAGGCGGACGCTCGCGGCTCCCAGCAGATAGAGGAGGCGGGAACGTCCGGCCCGCAGGGCGCCGCCGGCCCGCGGGCCGAGTTGGTCCACGATCTCACGGCAGCCGCCGAGGTCCAGCAGGGCCTCGGCCCGGATCTCCGCGGCGGCGAGCCGGCCCGGGCTCTCCGGCTCCTCCCCGGCCCGGCCCAGGAGCCGGTCCATCCACAGCGCCAAGCGGGCGGCCTCCGAAGGCATCTCATCCTGGAGGGCCTCCGAGGCGACGACGGCGGTCTCCTCCGCTGCCTGGCGCCACTTCCCCTCCTCCTCCCGTAGGGTGGCGAGCCGCGGGTCCCCTTCGTCCAGCGTGGGCCGGCGGTCCTCGCAGAGCACCTGGATCGCCTCCCGGGTCCGCTGGTCGGAGATACGGAACGACGCCGGACTTTCGTCCGTGCGCTCCAGGTAGCCGGTCCGCTCGGCGACGCGCTCCAGGGCCGGCGCGATGGAGGGCGGCACGTCCATCCTGGAGCCGAGGACGGCGCCGCGCTCGATCCAGGAGCGCACCTCCGGCTTCTCGCGGGCCAGCGCCGCCTCCAGCCGCCGCCGCACCAGCTCCTCGAAACAGGGCACCTCCATCCCAGCCTCCGGAGCCCGCCGCCATCCCGTGCCACTCGGCACCAGCCGTTCCGTGCCGCGCAGGAAATCGAGGAGCTCCAGCAGATGGCGGGGATTGCCATCGGTCACCGAGTGGAGCCAACGCGAGTGGGTCTCCGCCGTGCCGAGCGGGCCTCCCAACCGCTCCTCGCAGAGCGCCGCCACCTCCTGCGCGGACAGCGGCGGCACCTCGAAACGCCGTTCTTTGGAAAGGGCGTCCAGCGCCAGCCTCGAGGGCCCGGGGCGGACCAGCAGGAGCAGCGAGACCGTGAGCCGCTCCCGGCGCCGCAGCATCTCCCGGACGCACTCCCAGGAGGGGGCATCGAAGCTCTCCAGGTCATCGCAGCAGAGCACCAGGGACGGTCCGTCCTGGCCACGCTTCTGGAACAGGGAGATCCACGTCTCGCGCTGGCGCATCTCGGCCGGCACTCCGGCCAGCTCCCGCGGCAGCGCCGGCTCCTCCAGTGGCCACAGCCGGAGCGACTCGGCCGCCTCGCGCAGGGGCTGGAACGGCCTCCCCCAGGCGGCGCCCCGCACCCAGACCGTCTGGGTCGTGGGCGCCAGCTCCGCCTGGAGCCGCCGCGCCAGGTGGGTCTTGCCGATGCCGGAAGGCCCGCTGAGCACCCACACGCCGCCGCCCGCGGCGAGGTCCTCCCGCATCTCGCGCAGGATCGACTCGCGGGGCGGTCTGGGAGGAGGGGGAGGCGGAAGGGACGCCGGGAGGTCGAGAACGCTCATCGTCGGTAGAAAAAAGAGGGGACTACCCCTTGGAGGAAGGTGATGCAGCGGGGTAGTCCCCTGAAAAGCCGCCGTGACCGGCCTTCTTCATGGTTTTGTCTCAGTCCGCCTTCCCTGTCGGTACCGGCGCCGTCCGCTGCGGCCCGGCCACCACCAGACGCTGGAAGACTCGCCATCGCTCCGGGTCGCTCTCCGGCTGCCGGGCATGCCGCAGGTAGGCCATCAACAGCTCCTTTCTCAGCCCGCCGAGCGCCTCGATCTGGGTCCGCCCCTCGGCCGACAGGTCCAGATCGACCAGCGTGGCGCGGAACTTCCTCGCGCCGGAGGGGACGATGAGCGCTCCCAGCGGGGAGGCCAACCGGAAATCGGGATGAGGCAAGGTGTAGAGAAACCCTGTGACCGCTGGCGGATGGGCCGCCAGGTGGGAGTAGACCCACTCCAGAGATTGGGTCAGCCTCCTGGATTCGATGATGTGCCGCCTCAGCTCCTGAAGAGCGCCTTCGTAGCTCTCCACCTCTTTCGTCCTCTCGATCTTGAGACGAGGATTTCCCGGCGCGAAGAGGCCGCGCACAACCTCGACGGCGGACTCGCTCCACAGGTAGGTGCCTCGCGGGCCGTAGCGCACCTCCAGACAGGGACCATACTCACGGCAGAGCTTGTGCAGCTCCGCTCGATCGACGCCCAGCCGCTCGCTCAGCTCCTTGGTCGTCACCTCGGGCATGCCGCTTCCTGTTCCTCAGCTCGCCGCCGCCGCCCGAGGAGCCGGGTCAGCCAGGTCGTGCGCCGTTTCTGCGCGAGTTGAAATCTCTCCACGACAGCCGATCCCGACATCAGTGTCACCGATCCGTCACCGGCCCGCTGGACCTGCTGGACGGCCTCTCCGTAGGCGCGGTGGGCCGCTTCCCGGTCCTCGCCGCGGTGGATGCAGCCGGCGAAGGAGGTCAGCACTCGATAGACGATAGAGTTGTCCATATCTCTCGTTCGAACGTCAGCCCCCGCCACTTTCGGACGACCCGCCTCAAGGGTTTTCGCGGCAGCCGGCGGGGCTGGCAAGGGGAGGATGAAGGGGGTTTTACTCACCGCGAACCGCGAAATGGGGATTCCCCACACCGTTGTGGGTTGTTTTCGGAATCTCTCTCCTGCCGGTGTCGCCGTCTTCTCTTCTTGTCCTCCAGAACCCCCTCAGCGGCAACTTAGTGATGGACCTGCCGTGAACCGGCACAAAGGAGGAGCGCTTGGCGAAGGACACGAACGAGGAGGTCTTGGCCACCGAACGGAAGATCTCTCTCCTGGGGATCGCCCTGGATCTTCTGATGCGGACGAACGGCTGGACGGTGACGGGGCTGGCGAAGGCGGCCGGCGTCTCCCCCAAGACCATCTCCTCCTATCTCTGGGAGGAGGCCCTCACCCGGGAGCGTTTCGACGAGCTCGCCCGCCTCATGGGGCTGAGCCGGGTGAAGGTCGAGCGGGCCCACCGGGCGGCAGCCCTGGTGGTGCCCCCGCCACCAGCCGCCTGGTCGCCGGTGGAGCCGACGCCGGAGGAGCGCCGCATCCATGAGGAGGCCGCGGTGCTGGCAGGCTGCGAGGTG
>DASPJI010000712.1:0-6965 GCA_035628695.1 Thermoanaerobaculia bacterium
GGCCCTGGCCGGCATGGGGGCCGGCCCCATCGTCATCGCCTGCGTCACCGTCCATCACATGCTGCCCGGGGTGCCGGAGCCGTTGCGGCGGAAGGTGGTGTCGCTGGTCGAGCTGGTGATCGACGAGATCCTGCGCGCCCCCGGGCCCTACCTCCTGCTCTGCACCACGGGGACGCGCCGGGCACGGATCTTCGACGGCCATCCGCGCTGGGGCGAGGTGGCGGAGTCGGTGATCTTCCTCGACGAGGCGGACCAGCACGAGCTGCACCGCCAGCTCTACGTCCTCAAGGACTTCGGCCCCCCCGAGGAGTGCCTGCGCTGGCTCGAGACCCTGCCGGCCAAGTACGGCCGGGACCGGTTCATCTTCGCCTGCACCGAGCTGCACCTGCTGCACCGCGCGCTGGCCGGCAGGCCCGCCCAGGAGAAAGCGGGCGAGGAGCCCTTCGGCATCCTCGACCCCCTGTGGATCGTGGCCCGCGACGCGCGCCGCCTGCTCAGCTAGCTGCTCAGCTCTCCGCCTCCAGCAACGCCTTGATCTCCTCGGGGGAGAGCCCCTTGAGCTCGTCGAGCATCGCGGCCATGTCCTCCTCGCCGACCTCGGCCACCTGGCGCTCGGCGATGGCGGCGGTCATCTCCACCACGTCCTTGACGTCGAAGAGGACGCGCAGCGGCACCTCCACCTGGAAGGCGGTGCGGATGCGCGACACGAGCTGGGTGAGCAGCAGCGAGTGGCCGCCCAGCTCGAAGAAGTTGTCGTAGATGCTCACCCGGTCGACCCGGAGCAGCTCCTTCCAGATCTCGACCAGCTCCCGCTCCACCGGCGTCCGCGGCTCGACGATGGGCCGCGCCACCGCCTTGACCGCCTTGGCCGGCTCGGGGAGGGCGCGGCGGTCGAGCTTTCCGTGGGCCGTGAGCGGCCAGGACTCGAGCACCACCACGGCCGAGGGCACCATGTGCTCCGGCAGCCGGCCGACCGCCCAGTGGCGCACCTCCTCGGAGAGGCGCGACGGGCTCGCCCACACCGTCTCGGAGGGGGCGTCCCCGCTCTCGCTCCGCGCCGCCGGGGCTTCCGGCCGCCGCGCGTAGACGTTGAACAGCTCGGTCCCCTCGAGGAACACGTCCTGCTCCACCACGGCCTCGAAGCCGCGCGCCTGGAGGATCTCGAGGACGCGGTCGCGGATGGCGGCGTCGTGCACCTCGATCACCATCTGCCGGACCTTCGGCCAGTCCTCCTCGGCGATGCCGGCGAGCACGTCGAGCTCGCTGCGCTCGGCATCGATCTTGAGCAGGTCGATGCGGTCGAGGCCGTGCTCGCGGAGGACCGATGAGACCGTGGTCAGGCGGCAGGTCACCCGCTCGCTCTTCATGTGCTCGTCGAGCCAGGAGTCGAGCATCCCCTCGCGCTCGTGGCGCCAGGCCTCGAAGCCGCCGCCCCCCAGCTCCTCGCCGAGCACCCGCTGCTCGTTGAGGATGTGGGCCTTGATGTCCGCCCGGTCCTTGGCGAGGTCGGGGAAGCGGCCCGAGGTCGAGGGGAAGTAGGGATAGAAGGTGAAGACCTCGGTGCGCTCGGCGTCGGCGACGCCGGCGGCGTAGACCGTGGCGTTCAGGCCGTACAGCTCGGCGTTGAGGCGCAGCACGTCGGCCGTGGCCGGGATCGGCTCGAAGGAGAAGAGGCGGGCGCCGGGGACGGTGGTCCCCGCCCACAGGGTGAAGAGGCCCAGGTTGGCGCCGATGTCGAAGATGCAGGCGCCCGGGGGCAGCTCGATGCCGTGCCGCCGGTAGACCTCGCCCTCGAAGATCTCCTTGTAGATCGACGCCGTCACCCCCTCGTGCTGGTGGACGACCACCATGCCGTTGGGCAGCTCGTGGGTGGCGCGGCCGTCCAGCTTCCCCTCGCGCTGGTAGCGCAGGAGCCGGCGCGCCGGCAGCGCGCGGGGCTCGGCGGGGACGACGTAGCCGACGAGCCGCTTGTCGCCGGTCTCGTCCTCGCGCGCGACCACCACCGCCTCGGCCACCGCCGGATGGCTCGCCAGCGCCGCCTCCACCTCACCGGGCTCGATGCGGAAGCCGCGGATCTTCACCTGGTCGTCGGCCCGGCCCAGGTACTCGAGGTCGTGGCCCGACTGGCCGGGTGCCTGGCGCGCCAGGTCGCCGCTGCGGTAGAGCCGGGCGCCGGGGACGGCGGAGAACGGATCGGGGACGAAGCGCTCGGCGGTGAGGTCCGGGCGGCCGAGGTAGCCGCGGGAGAGGCCGGCGCCGCCGATGTACATCTCGCCGGGGAGGCCGGCGACGGCCGGCTGCAGGTGCGGGTCCAGGAGGTGGACCGCGAGGTCCGGGATCGGCTCGCCGATCATGCTGCCGCCGGTTACGTCGGCGGCGGAGATCGGCCGGTGGGTCACGTGCACGGTGGTCTCGGTGATGCCGTACATGTTGACCAGCCGCGGCCGGCGGTCGCCGAAGTTCTGGAACCAGACCTCGAGGTTGCGCAGGTTGAGCGCCTCGCCGCCGAAGACCACCCAGCGCAGCGACTTGAGGGCGCGCCGGCTGTCGGCACCCTCGCGGGCGAGCTGGAAGGCGAGCTGCGCGAAGGCGGAGGGGGTCTGATTGAGCACCGTCACCCGCTCCCGCTCCAGCAGCTCGTGGAAGGCCTCGGGCGAGCGGCTCACCATGAACGGCACGATGACCAGCTTGCCGCCATGGAGGAGCGCCCCCCAGATCTCCCAGACCGAGAAGTCGAACGCGTAGGAGTGGAAGAGGGTCCAGACGTCGCGCTCGTCGAAGCGGAACCAGGACTCGGTGGACGCGAACAGGCGCGCCACGTTGGCGTGGGTGACCATCACCCCCTTGGGCGTGCCGGTGGAGCCCGAGGTATAGATGACGTAGGCGAGGTTCTCGGGCCCGACGCCGCTCACCGGCGCCTCGATGGCGCGGCGGGCGATGATGGGGGCCTCGGCGTCGAGGTCGACGATCGCGAGGTCCTGGGGCAGATCGGCCGGCAGGTCCGCCAGCCGCGCGGCGAGGCCGCCGCGGGTGACGAGCACCCGCGTACCGGCGTCCCGCAGGAGGAAGCGGAGGCGCTCCTGGGGGTAGGCCGGGTCGAGCGGCAGGTAGGCGCCGCCGGCCTTGAGCACGGCGAGGAGGGCGGTCACCATCTCGGGCGAGCGCTCGAGGCAGATCCCCACCAGGACGTCCGGCCCCACGCCGAGCTCGCGCAGGTGCCAGGCCAGGCGGTTGGAGGCCTCCTCCAGCTCGCGGTAGGTGGTCTCGTCCCCTTCGAAGACCAGGGCCACGGCCTCGGGGTCGTCCTGGACGCGGTCGGCGAAGCGGCGATGCAGGCAGCCGGCCTCGTTGTCCGCCGGGCCTGCGCTCCCGGACGGAGCGGCGGAGGCGGAGAGGGGCGCGGACGACGACGGGGCCAGGAGCTGGCGGCGCTCGGCCTCGGAGACCAGGGGCAGGGCCGAGATCCGGCAGGCCGGATCGGCCGCCGCGCCGCCGAGGAGGGTGCGGAAACGCTCCATCAGCAGGGTCATGGTCTCCTCCTCCAGGAGGTCGCGGTTGTACCAGAGGGAGCCGGCGAGTCCCTGGTCACCCTCGGAGAGGACCAGCGCCAGGTCGAAGGTGGCGGTGGGAGCGTCGGGCTCGAGCCCCGTCATGGCGAGGCCGGGAAGTTCGATCTTGGGCATGGGCATGTTCTGCAAAAGGAAGAAAGCCTGGAAGAGTGGCGTCCGGCTCGCGGCGCGGTCCGGCTGCAGCTCCTCCACCAGACGGGTGAACGGAAGGTCCTGATGGGCATAGGCCCCGAGGGCCACCTCGCGGACGCGGGTCAGCAGCTCGGAAAAGCCGGGATCGCCGCCCAGACCGGTCCGCAAGACCAGGGTGTTGACGAAGTAGCCGATGAGCCCCTCGATCTCGGGGCTGTTGCGGTTGGCCACCGACGACCCCACCGGGATGTCGGTCTGCCGGGTATAGCGGTGCAGCAGCGCCTGGAAGGCGGCGAGGAGCGCCACGAACAGGGTGACGCCGTGGCTCTGGGCGAGGGCGCGCAGGGCGGCGGAGAGCTCCGGCCCCAGCGCCACCGGCACGCGGGCGCTGCGCATGGCCGCGGCGTCCGGCCGCGAGCCCGGCAGCTCCAGCACCGCCAGCGGCGCGGCGAGCTGCCGGCGCCAGTAGCCGAGGAGCGCCTCCAGGGGCTCCCCCTGGAGCCACCGGCGCTGCCAGACGGCGTAGTCGGCGTACTGCACCGGCAGCTCCGGCAGGGTGACGCCCTGGTAGAGCGCCGCCGTCTCGCGCAGCAACACGCCGAGGGACCAGCCGTCGAGCAGGATATGGTGCGGCGCGAGGAGCAGACTGTGGTCCTCGGGGCCCAGGCGGAGCAGCAGGGCGCGCAGCAGCGGCCCGCGCGCCAGGTCCATCCGGCCGGTGCTCTCGGCGAGGGTGAGGGCGTCGGCCTCGGCCTCCCGCGCCGCCTCGGGGAGCCCCTGGAGGTCGACCATGGGCAGGCGGAGGCCCGCCGCGGGCGCGATCCGCTGCACCGGCCGACCGTCCACCAGCGGGAAGGTGGTGCGCAGCACCTCGTGGCGGCGCACCAGCCCGTCGAGCGCGGCGCCGAGCGCGGGAACGTCGAGACGGCCGCGCAGCCGCACCGGGATCATGGAGATGACCGTGGTGCCGTCGGGGTCGAGCTGGTCCACCAGCCACATCCACTCCTGGGCGAACGACAGCGGCGGGTCGCTGTCGCGCTCGGTCCGCCCGGTCCGAACGATGGGCGGCGCCACGAGGCCGCCGCCGGCGCGGGTCAGCGTCTCGACCTCGCCGGCCAGGGCGGCGACGGTGGGCGCCTCGAAGAGGGTTCGCAGCGGGATCTCCACCCCCGCCGCCTGGCGCAGGCGCGAGATCACCTGCGTGGCGAGGAGGGAGTGGCCGCCGAGCTCGAAGAAGTCGTCGTGGATGCCCAAGCTCTCCAGGCCGAGCACGTCGCGCCAGACCGCCGCGACCCTCTCCTCGGCCGGCGTGCGCGGCGCCACCCGCCCCTGCACCGGCGCGGCGGCGGAGACCGGCTCGATGCCGGCGAGGGTGCGGCGGTCCACCTTGCCGTTGGCCGTGAGCGGCAGGGCGTCGAGCAGCACGAAGGCGGCCGGCACCATGTAGTCCGGCAGCTCGTCCTGGAGGTGGCGCCGCAGCTCCGGCACCAGGCGCCGGGCGAGCTGGCGGCGCAGCGGGTCGTTGGCGTAGGCCGTCCAGGGGAGGTCGAGGGCGATGTCCAGGCTCTCCAGGGTGACGGCCGGCGCGCGGCGAGCCCGGGAGAGCGGCAGCTCCCGGCGCTCGAGGACGGCGTCGAAGCGGAAGGGCGAGCCCAGCCGCCAGAGGAGGCGCACGCGGTAGCCGAGCCTCTCGCCCAGCTCCCAGAGCTCCTGGGGATCGACGCCTCGGCCCTCCCGCTCCAGCCGGCCGGCAACGGTGCGGCGCAGCTTCTCCACCGTCTGGACGCCCCGCTCGGGGGTACCGAGCAGCTCGAGGGCCCTCTCCTCCTCCGCCAGCCGGGCGTTGGGGATGCCGGCGAGGACCAGCGTCTCGGGCCGGGAGGCCACGAAGGCCTCGACCTCCGGCAGGGATCCAGCCTCACGGACCGGCCCGGCAGGCGCCTCCGCCCGGCCCCCCACGTACAGCACCACGTCGTACCGGAAGCGGGTCAGCTCGTTGTGGGCCCGGCCGAGCTTGACCAGCACCTCGACGCCGGAGATCCCGGGCAGGCGCCGTGCCAGGGCATGGAAGAAGGCCGGATGGATCACCAGCTCCTCCTCGTCCGCCACCCGCCGGCCGATCCGCCGCCGCAGGTCCGGCAGGGTCGTGGAGCCGTCCTGCTGGTAGAGCTCCACCGAGGTGTGGATCGCCTCGAGGAGCGGCAGGCTGCGGACGTCGCCCACGAACACCGCCCCTCCCGGAGCGACGGCGCGCACCGCCCCTTCCAGCACCCGGGCCAGGTAGTCGATGCCCGGAAAGTACTGCACCACCGAGTTGAGGATCACCAGGTCGGCCTCGCCGGGCGCGACGCCGCTCCAGTCGTCGGCGAGGCCCTGGGCGAGCTCGACCTGCGGCAGGTTTCGGAGCTGGCGGCGGACGTAGGCCAGAGCCGCGGCCGAGAAGTCGGTGCCGCGGTAGCGCTCGGCGTGGGGGGCCACCTGGAAGAGGAGCAGGCCCGTGCCGCAGCCGATCTCGAGCACCCGGGCGTGCGGCAGGGCGAGCAGCCGCTCCACGGTGCCGTCGAGCCACTCGCGCATCTCGCCCGCCGGGATCGGCTCGCCGGTGTAGCTGCTGTTCCAGCCCTGGATGTTGAAGGTGGCGTCGCCGGCCTCCCCGGGCTCACCGGAGCGGGGGCCCTGGCTGTAGGTCTCCTCGTAGAGCTCCTGCCACTGGGCCACGTGCCCGGCGGCGTCCTCGTCGTCCACCTGCTCCGCCGGCTGGGCCACGACGCAGGCGACCAGGCGCTTGCTCCCCGAGCCGTCGACCTCGTCGCGCACCACGACCGCCGCCTCGCGCACCTCGGGGTGCCGGGCTAGGGCGCTCTCGATCTCCCCCAGCTCGATGCGGTAGCCGCGCAGCTTGATCTGGCCGTCGCGCCGCCCCAGGAACTCGAGCCGGCCGTCGGCCCGCCAGCGCACCAGGTCGCCCGTGCGGTAGAGGCGGGCACCGGGCTCGCCGGCGAAGGGATCGGGCACGAAGCGCTCCGCCGTCAGGTCGGGACGGTCGAGGTAGCCCCGGGCGAGGCCGTCGCCGCCGGCATGGAGCTCGCCGTAGACGCCGGCCGGCACCGGCTGGAGATCGCGGCCGAGCACCAGGACGCGGGTATTGCCGATGGGAGTCCCGATCGGGACGGTGGTGCCTACGGCGTCCGGATGGGCCATCGGGTGGCAGCAGGTGAAGGTCGTCCCCTCGGTGGGGCCGTAGCCGTTGATCACCGTGCAGCC
>DASPJI010000713.1:0-14712 GCA_035628695.1 Thermoanaerobaculia bacterium
CCGCCGGCGTGCCCGCCGGCCCTGTCGTTGACCGCGATCAGGCCGTCCACCCCCGCCTCCAGCCCCTTCTCGGCCCAGCGCCGGTCGGTGACGTCGTGATAGACGAGCCCGCCGACCGCGTGCGCCTTTTCCACTACCCAGCGCGGGTTGCCGAGGGAGGTCACGAAGAAGCGGATTCCCTCCTCGAGCGCGGTGTCCACGTACCCCTGCATGCGCTCGAGATAGACCTTGGAGGACTTCTCGACGATGACGTTCATCCCCACCGGTTTCGCGGTGAGGCCGCGGATGAGCCGCAGGCCGTCGCGGAACGGGTGCCGATGGACATAGACCAGCGACAGCGGCTGGATGATGCCGATGCCGCCGGCCTCGGAGGCGGCGGCCACCAGCTCGGGGTTGCTGCACGGGTACATGGCGCCGCAGATCAGCGGCACCTCGATGCCGGCCTGCTCGGTGAACGCGGTCCTCAGCAGGGACATGGCCTGACCTCCTCCGGAACGGGAGGATTGTATCCCGCCGGGGGGTGAGGCCTAGAAGGGCTCGTCCTCCGGCAGGTCCAGATCCCGGAGGGCCTGCCGGGCCAGCTCGCGCCAGTGCCCGCCGGCGAGCGGGAAGCCCCGCGTCTCGTACAGCAGAGGGCCCGCGTGGGGAGGCTCGGTGAAACGATAGGCCGGGGCCGGCCGGTAGCATTCGACCTCCGGCAGGGGGAACTGCACGAGGAACTCCTTCTGCGTCTCGAAGCACTCGAGCATCCGCCGCTTGAGCCCCCGCTCCTTGGGAGTCAGATTGAGCAGCGCCTGCCCGTCCAGTCCGCCGAGCGGCAGGAACTCGCCGGCCACAAACGCGCCGCCGCGTGCATGGTAGGAGGTCATCTCCACCAGGAGCGGCGGCGAGGCGCCCCGGCGGCGCAGGAGCTCGGCCGCGGCGTGGACGATGAAGGCGGCGGCGTCGTGATCCGGATGGCCCCCTTCGTAGGCGTGGGTGAGCACGAGGTCGGCGCCGAAGCGGTGGAAGCGGTCGGCGAGATGGCGGGCGAGGACCGGCATGGCGAAGGCCGCCTCCTGGTCCACCGCTCCCAGGGAGATCAGGCTGTGGTCCGCCAGGCCGACGAGGCTCAGCGCCGCCGCCGCCTCGCGGCGCCGCGCCTCGGCGTACTCGTCGCGCGAGCCGCGGGCCGCCGGTGCCCAGCGGAGGTCCCGCGGCGCGCCGTCGGTGAGGTACAGCAGCTCGCACCTCGGCAGACGGGAAAGCAGGCCGGCGGCACCGATCGTCTCGTCGTCCGGATGGGCCGCGACCAGGAGGGCACGCAAAGTGGGAACCCGTCCGTCACCTTGCGCAATCAGATTCCGAACAATGCGCCAAGTGGCGCTTCTGTCACCTTTTGACTGGTCGTGAGCAGCGTCTCGCGACATGTCGAGGCGCATGGTGCAAGGGGTGTGCCGAGTCGCTTCAGCCCCGCAGCCGCGCCTCCTCGCCGTCCAGCACCCTCGCCAGCTTCGCCGCCAGCCCTTCGACGTGAGGGCTGCGCAGCATGGTGGCGTGATCCCCGGTGACCTCGACGAAGCCGCACCCCCCGAGGGCGTAGGCGCCCCAGCCGGCGGACGGGTCGTCTTCGAGCCCCTCGCCGGCGAACAGGGTGGCGCGCACCTCCCAGGGGGTGGGACGGTGCTCGTTCCAGGCGTTCAGGTTGAGCCTGAAAACGTCGATGTAGCGGCGGGCGTCCGCGGTGGTGAAGCCCGGCGGCAGGGCCTGGGAGCGCCGCCCCTCCCGTACCAGGTACTCCAGCCTCCCCTCGGGGGGCAGGGCGAGGAGCTTCTGGCGGGCGATGGGGATCCCCAGCTCGTCGGCCACCGCGGCCTCGAGGCTGGCAAAGTCGAGCGCGCCGTCGGCCTGGCCGCCCGCCTGGGTATCCAGGAAGACGAGGTGGGCCACGGTCCGCCCGTCCGCGGTGAGCCGCCGCGCCATCTCGAAAGCGATGTGGCAGCCGACGCAGATGCCTCCCAGGAGATAGGGTCCCTCGGGCTGCACCTTGCGGACCTCCTCCAGGTAGCGGCTCACCATGGCGTCGACGCTGCCGAGGTAGGAGATGTCCTTGAGGTCGGACCACCCCTGGACGCCATAGAACGGCCGCCCGAGGAGCTGCGAGAGCTCCCGCAGCCGGAAGACGTTGCCACCCACCCCGTGGACACAGAAGAACGGGGTCTTCGGGATGCCGGCGCCGCCCATGAGGATCACCGGCGAGGTCACCGCCGGAGCCTGGCCGTCGATCAGGGCCGCCATGGCCTCGATGGTCGGCGCCCGGAACATGGCGGCGAGCGGCAGGTCGAGCCCGAACTGGCCGCGGATGCGCGTCACCACGTGCAGGGCGAGAAGGGAGTGGCCGCCGACGTCGAAGAAGCTGTCCTGGACGCCGAGGCGCTCGATCCCCAGCACCTTCTTCCAGATCTTGACCAGCCCCGCCTCGGTGGGGGTCCGCGGCGCCACCGGCTCCCTGGGCTCGCCACCGGCAGGACGGCTCTCCAGGTCCGGGGGCGGCAGGGCCTTGCGGTCCACCTTGCCGTTGGGCGTGTGCGGCAGCTCCGGCAGGACGACGAAGGCGGACGGCACCATGTACTCGGGCAGGGTGCGGCGCAGGAGCTCCCGCAGCTCGCTGTCTTCCAGGGTCGCGACCGGCGTGCCGGCGGTGGCGAGGTAGGCGGCCAGCCGTTTCTCACCCGGCGTATCCTCCCGCGCCACCACCACGGCCTCCAGCACCGCGGGATGGCCGAGCAGGGCCGCCTCGACCTCGCCCAGCTCGATCCGGAAGCCGCGCACCTTGACCTGGTGGTCGAGCCGGCCGAGCAGGCGCAGCTCGCCGTCCGGCAGGGTGCGGACGAGGTCGCCGGTGCGGTAGAGCCGGCTGCCGGCACCGGCGGCCGTGCCGCTCCAGGGATCGGGGACGAACCGCTCCGCCGTCAGCTCCGGCCGGCCGAGATAGCCGCGGGCCAGCCCCTCGCCGCCGAGACACAGCTCGCCCGCCACCCCCGGGGGCACCGGCTGGAAGGCGCGGTCCACCACATAGGCGCGGGTGTTGGAGACCGGCCGCCCGATCGGCGGCAGCCGGGTACCCGGGCGGACGAGGGCCCAGGTGGAGTAGGTCGTGTCCTCGGACGGGCCATAGAGATTGAAGACCCGCCGGTTTTCGCCACCCGGGAGGCCGTGGATGGCGTCCACCAGCGCGCCGGGGAGCGGCTCGCCGGCGAGGCCGACCGTGGTCACCGACGCCGGCACCGCGCCGGCCTGCACCAGCCGGGTCATCGCCGAGGGCACCGTGTTGACCAGCGTCACCCCCTCCCCTGCCCCTGTCTCCGCCGACGCCAGCGCCAGCGCGTCGCGCACCAGCACCACCCGGCCCCCCTGGGACAGGGGGAGGAACAGCTCGAAGACCGAAAGGTCGAAGCAGATGGAGGTGGAGGCCAGGGCCGCCGCCGTCATGGCCGGGGAGAAGACCTCGCCGGCCCAGGCCACCATCTCGGCGGCGGCGCGGTGGCGGATGGCCACGCCCTTGGGACGGCCGGTCGAGCCCGAGGTGTAGATGACGTAGGCCAGGCTCTCCGGCTCGGCGGCGCAGGGGGGCCGGATTCCATCCTCGGCGGCCAGTGTCTCTTGGTCGCGATCCAGGTGGACCGTCCAGGGAACGGGCGGCAGGGATCCCGCGAGATCTCCCCGGGTGACGGCGCCGGCCGCGGCGGCGTCCGCCAGCATGAAGGCCAGCCGCTCCCGGGGATAGGCGGGGTCCAGCGGCAGGTAGGCACCGCCGGCCTTGAGCACGCCGAGGACGGACACCACCAGGTCCACGGAGCGGTCGAGGAAGATCCCCACCCGCGCCTCCGGCCCCACCCCTCGGGACTGGAGGTGGCGCGCCAGCCGGTTCGCCGCCGCCTCCAACTCGCCGTAGGTGATGGACCTGCCGGCGGCAACCAGCGCCGTCGCCGTGGGGGTCCGCGCCGCCTGCGCCTCGAAGACCTCCTGCAGGCGCCCCGCCGCGGGAGCCGGCCGGGCGGTGTCGTTCCACTCGTGGAGGAGCTGATGCGCCCCGGCCTCGCCCAGCAGGGGGATCTCCGACAGCCGCCGCCCCGGGTCCGCCACGACCGCCTCCAGCAGGCGCCCGTACTGCTCGACCAGCCGCAGGATGGTCACGGCGTCAAACAGATCGGTGGCGTACTCCGCGAAGGCGATGAGCGCGCCGTCCGAACGGACGACCGCCAGCTCCAGGTCCATGCGCGCGGCGCCGCTGTCGCGCGGCAAGGCCCGGACCTCGGCGCCGGCGAGATCCAGCGGCGTGTCCGCCTCGGCCAGGAGCTGGAACATCACCTGGGCGATGGGGTTGCGGCTCGTGTCGCGCTCGGGCTGCAGCTCCTCGACGAGACGCTCGAACGGCAGGTCCTGGTGGGCATAGGCCCCCAGCGCCGCCTCGCGCACCCGGGCGAGGAGGGCGCCGAAGACCGGGTCGTCGGCGAAGCGGGCGCGGAGCACCAGGGTGTTGACGAAGAACCCGATCAGCCCTTCGACCTCCCGCCGGCCGCGGTTGGCGATCGGGCTCGCCACCAGCACGTCGTCCTGCCCGGAGAGACGCGCCAGCAATCCCTGGAAACCGGCCAGGAGGGTCATGAACAGGGTCGCTCCGGCACCCCGGCCGAGGCGGGTCAGCCCCTCCTCCAGTCCGGCGGGCAGTGGGATGGCGAGGGTGGCGCCCCGGTGCGTCTGCACCGCCGGACGCGGCCGGTCCGGGGGCAGCTCCAGGACCATGGGAGCGCCGGCGAGCCTCTCCTTCCACCACCCCGCCTGGGCTTCCAGCGCCTCCCCGGCGAGCCACCGGCGCTGCCAGGCGGCGTAGTCGGCGTACTGGACCGGCAGCTCCGGCAGAGGCGAGGCGAGGCCGCGGGCGAAGGCGCCGTACAGGGCGGACAGCTCGCGCAGCATGACGTCGAGCGACCAAGCGTCGGTGGCGATGTGGTGGAGGTTGAGGAGCAGCGCGTGGTCCCCGTCGGCCATCTGGAGCAGGAGGGCCCGAAATACCGGCCCGGCCAGCAGGTCGAACGGCTGGCGTGCCTCGGCGGCGGCCTGCCGGAGCAGCTCGGCCTCGCGGACGGACGGCGGCAGGCCTCGGAGGTCCGCCCGCGGCAGTGGCAGGGGGGCCGGCGGCGCCACGCGCTGGAAGGCCCTCTCGTCCGCGAGCCCGAAGCTCGTCCGCAGGACCTCGTGACGGCGGACGATCTCCCCCAGGGCTTTCTCGAGCGCCGGCACGTCCAGCGGCCCGGCGATCCGGAAGCCCAGGGGCAGGTTGTAGACCGGGTTGCCGGGCATGAGCCGGTCGAGGAAGAGCAGGCGCTGCTGGGAAAACGACAGGGGCAGCTCGCCATCAACCGGGGGCCGGGATGCCGGCGTGACCGGCGGCAGCCCCTGCCCCCTGGCGGCCTCGTTTACCCGGGTCGCGAACCCCTGCAGGGTCGGCGCCTCGAACAGGGCGCGGATGGGCAGCTCCACGCCGCAGCTCTCGCGGACACGGGAGAGCAGGCGATACGCCAGCAGCGAGTGGCCGCCCAGGTCGAAGAAGTTGTCGTGGACCCCGAGGCGCTCGATCCCCAGCACCGCCGTCCAGATCCCGGCCACCACCTCCTCGGTGGGGGTGCGCGGCGCCGCCGGCTCCCCCGCACCGCGGCTCTCGAAACCGGGCGCGGGCAGGGCCTTGCGGTCCACCTTGCCGTTCGGCGTGTGGGGCAGCTCGGGCAGCACCACGAAGGCGGACGGCAGCACGGGCTCCGGCAGGGTGCGCCGCAGGAAATCCCGGACCTCCCCGGGCTCCAGCTCCGCGCTCGCGGCCAGGTAGGCCACCAGCCGCTTCGCCCCCGGCGCCTCCTCCCGCACGGCCGCCACGGCCTCGCGTACGGCCGGATGGCGGAGCAGCGCCGCCTCTACCTCCCCCAGCTCGATCCGGAAGCCGCGCACCTTGACCTGATGGTCGAGGCGGCCCAGCAGGCGCAGGCTGCCGTCCGGCAGGGCCCGGACCAGGTCCCCCGTCCGGTAGAGGCGCCCGCCCGGCGCGGCGCTCCAGGGGTCCGGCACGAACCGCTCCGCCGTCAGGCCGGGCCGGCCGAGATAGCCGCGGGCGAGCCCCTCCCCGGCCAGGAACAGCTCGCCGGCGACGCCGGGACTCACCGGCTGCAGGGCGCGGTCCAGCACGTACCCCCGGGTGTTGGCGATCGGCCGGCCGATGGCCGGGAACGGCGTTCCGGGATCGATCCGGGTGAAGGTCGAGTAGGTGGTGTCCTCGGAGGGGCCATAGAGATTGAAGACCTGCCGCGCCCCCGTGGCCGGCAGAGCCGGCAGGCGGTGAATGCCGTCCACCAGGCTGCCGGGCAGCGCCTCGCCGGCGAGCCCGATCGTGGTCACCGAGGCCGGCAGCGCGCCCGTCCGCACCAGCTCCGTCATCGCCGACGGCACCGTGTTGACCAGCGTCACCTCCTCTTGCAGGCCGGCCAGCGCCAGGGCGTCGCGCACCAGGACGGCCCGGCCCCCCCGGCACAGGGGGAGGAAGATCTCGAAGACCGACAGGTCGAAGCTGATGGAGGTGGAGGCCAGGGTCGCGGCGGCCCTCTCCGGGGAGAAGACGCCGCCGGCCCACGCCAACATCTCGGCGGCGGCGCGGTGGCGGATGGCCACCCCCTTGGGCGTCCCCGTGGAGCCCGAGGTGTAGATCAGGTAGGCGACGCCCTCCGGCTCCGCCGGGCACGGCGGCGGGGTCGCCTCCCACCGGCTCAGGGCTTCGCCGTCCCGGTCCAGACGGACCACCCAGGGGACCGGAGGCAGCGCCCCGGCGAGGCTCTCCTGCGTGACCGCTCCGGCCGCGCCGGCGTCGGCCAGCATGAAGGCGAGGCGCTCCCGCGGATAGGCCGGATCGAGCGGCAGGTAGGTGCCGCCGGCCTTGAGCACGCCCAGGACCGCCAGCACCAGGTCCACCGAGCGCTCGAGGAAGATCCCCACCCGCGTCTCGGGCCCGACGCCCAGGGCCTGGAGGTGGCGCGCCAGCCGGTTCGCCCCCGCTTCGAGCTCGCAGTAGGTCAGGGACCGGCCGGCGGAGGTGACGGCCACCGCTGCCGGCGTCCTCGCCGCCTGGGCTTCGAACACCTCCTGGAGCCGCCGGGCCGCGGGGGCCGGCGCCGCCGTGTCGTTCCACTCGCGGAGGACCTGGTGCTCCCCGGCTTCGCCGAGCAGGGGGATCTCGGAGAGGCGCCGTTCGGGATCGGCCAGCACCCCTTCCAACAGGCGGCCGTACTGCTCGAAGAAGCGCAGGACGGTGGGTGCGTCGAACAGGTCGCGGGCATACTCGACGTCGGCCACGAGGCCGCCGTTGCCGCCGGTCACGACCGCGGTCTCCAGGTCGAAGCGGACGGAGCCGCTGCCGCGCGACAGCAGCCGCGTCTCGGCGCCGGCGAGAGCGAACGGCGGCGCCTCGGCCGGCAGGAGCTGGAAGAGCACCTGGAGGATCGGGTTGCGGCTGGTGTCGCGCACCGGCTGCAGCTCCTCGACGAGGCGCTCGAACGGCAGCTCCTGGTGGGCGTAGGCGCCCAGCGCCGTCTCCCGTACCCGGGCCAGGGCGCCGAGGAAGCCCGGATCGCCCGCCAAACCGCCCCGCAGCACCAGCGTGTTGACGAAGAACCCGATCAGACCCTCGACCTCGCGGCGGCCGCGGTTGGCCACCGGGCTGCCCACCAGCAAGTCGTCCTGTCCGGAGAGACGGGCGAGCAGGGTCTGGAAGCCGGCGAGGAGCGTCATGTAGAGGGTCGCCCCATGACGCCGCGCCAGGCGCGCCAGCCCGTCGCCCAGACCGCGCGGCAGCGGCATGGTGAACGCGCCGCCGCGGTGGCTCTGCACGGCCGGACGCGGCCGGTCCGCCGGCAGCTCCAGCACCACGGGAGCGCCGGCGAGCCTCTCCTTCCACCAGCGGGCATGGGCCTCCAGAGCCTCGCCCGCGAGCCACCGGCGCTGCCAGACCGCGAAGTCCGCGTACTGGACCGGCAGCTCCGGCAGAGGCGAAGGGAGGCCGGCCACGACAGCGCCATAGAGGAGCGACAGCTCGCGCAGCATCACCTCCAGAGACCAGGCATCGGTGGCGATGTGATGGAAGTTGAGGAACAGGGCATGGTCCTCCTCGCCCAGCCGCAGCAGGACCGCCCTGAACACCGGCCCGCGCAGCAGGTCGAACGGCTGGCGCGCCTCGGCCGCGGCCTGGCGGAGCAGCTCAGTCTCGCGGACGCCCGGCGGCAGACCCTCCAGGTCCACCCGCGGCAGAAGGAACGAGGCAGGCGGCGCCACGCGCTGGACGGCCCGCTCCTCCTCTCCATCCTTCACCAGGGCGAAGGCGGTGCGCAGGACCTCGTGCCGGCGGACGATCTCCCCCAGGCCCGCCTCCAGGGCAGCCGGAGCGACGGGGCCGGCGAGCCGGAACCCGACGGGCAGGTTGTAGGCCGGATTCCCCGGCATGAGCCGGTCGAGGAAGAACAGCCGCTGCTGGGAGAACGACAGAGGGAGGTCGCCCGTCCGCGCTCCCACCGGAGTCACCGGCGGCAGGCCGCGGGCCCTGCCGGAGCGCAGGGCCTCGTCGAGGCGGGCGGCGAAGCCGGCCACGGTCGGGCTCTCGAACAGGGTCCGGATGGGCAGGTCGACGCCGAAGCTCTCGCGCACCCTGGAGAGGAGCCGGTAGGCCAGCAGCGAGTGGCCGCCGAGATAGAAGAAGTGGCCCGCGGCGCCGACCCGATCGAGGCCGAGGAGGTCGGCCCAGATCACGGCCAGGACCTCCTCCGTCGGCGTGGCGAAGGACGCAACGGGAAGGTCCGGCGCAGCGGCGGGAGCGAGGGCCGCCAGGGCGCGGCGGTCCACCTTGCCGGTGGCGGTGAGGGGCAGAGTCGGGAGGAGGACGAAGAGCGAAGGGATCATCGCGCCCGGGAGCCGCCCCTGGAGGAAGGCCCGGAGCCCGGCGGCGTCCGTCTCCCCTGCTGGTGCTTCCAGATAGGCGACGAGCCGGCGGTCGCCGCCCGGCTCCTCCTGCGCCAGGACGGCCGCCTCGCGCACCGCGGGGTGGGCGAGGAGCGCGGCCTCGATCTCCCCCGGCTCGATGCGCACACCACGCACCTTCACCTGGCCGTCGACCCGGCCCAGGAACTCCAGGTTGCCTCCGGCGAGCCAGCGCCCCAGGTCGCCGGTGCGATACCAGCGGCGGCCGTCCACCATGGGGAAGCGCTCGGCGGTCAGCTCGTCCCGCCCGAGATAGCCACGGGTCACGCCGGCGCCGCCGATCCAGATCTCCCCCGGCACGCCGATCGGCTGGGGACGGCCCCGGCCGTCCGCCACCCGCAGCTCCACGCCGGGCAGCGGCCGGCCCAGGGGGGCCTGGGGCAGGGACGAGGCCTCCCCCACCCTCTGGCTGGAGGCCAGGATGGTCGCCTCCGTGGGTCCGTAGAGCACCCGGACGCCGGCTTCCGGAAAGGTCTGCCGCATCTCTGACAGGAGGTCCGCCGGGACCGCGTCGCCGCCCACGAAGAGGGTGGCCGGGCGGCGGCTCGCCGGCGGCAGCCAGCGCGCCGCGGCCACGATCTGGCGCATCAGGGACGGCACCGCGTGCAGGCGGGTCAGCTCCGGCAGGAGGGAGACGACCTTCCGGATGTCGAGGGCGGGCCGGGAGGGCACCAGGACCGCGGTCCCCCCCGCCAGCAGCGGCGACAGCAGCTCGAACAGGAAGATGTCGAAGGAGTAGGGAGCGAGCACCGCCATGACGTCGCCGGCATGGAAGCCCAGCTCCGCCTGGCACGCCGCCAGGATACGGGCCAGGTTGCCGTGCTCCACCCGCACCCCCTTCGGCGTCCCCGTCGACCCCGAGGTGTAGATCACATAGGCCAGGGCCCCGCCGGACCGGGCGGGCACGGGGAAAGGGGAATCAGGGAGGGGAGTCTCCTCTTCCAGCAGCACCGCCCGCTCCCGGGGGAGAGCCAGCCGCTCGCGGACCGGTTCCTCGGTCACCACCAGCCCCGTGCCGGCATCCTCCAGAAGAAGGGCCAGGCGCTCCGCCGGATGCGAGGGGTCCAGGGGCAGGTACGCCGCTCCCGCCTCCCAGATCCCGAGGAGGCCGATCACCAGGGCCGGCGAGCGCTCTACGGCGAGCCCCACCACCCCCTCGGGGCCTGCCCCCTGAGCCGTGAGACGCGCCGCCAACCGCCGGGCGCGACGGATCAGCTCGCCGTAGGTCAGGCTCTCGTCCGCGAAGCGCACCGCCACGGCATCGGGAGCTATCGCCGCCCGCTCCGCCAACCGCTCGGGCACGGTGAGCGGCGCCAGAGCCTCCCCCGTGTCGTTCCACTCCACGAGCACCTGATGGCGCTCGGCCGGCGCCAGGAGCGGCAGATCCGCCACCGCCCGGTCCGGCCCGGCCACGGCTTCGGCGAGGAGCCGGAGATAGTGCTCCGCCCAGCGCCGCACCGTCGTCTCGTCGAAGAGGTCGCTGCTGGATTCGAGCCGCCCGGTCCACCCTCCGGCCTCCTCGGTCAGGGTCAGCCCGAGGTCGAACTGTGCCGTGCCGTTGTCCACCGGCAGCGGCTCGACGGCGACGTCCGCCAGCGCCAGCGGCTCGGCGTCGTCCAGGAGCTGGAACATCTGCTGGACCAGCGGGTTGCGCGAGAGGTCCCGGACCGGCTGCAGCTCCTCCACCAGGCGCTCTCCGGGCAGATCCTGGTGCGCGTAGGCTTCGAGGGCCGTCTGCCGCGCCTGCGCCAGGAGGTCCCGGAAGCCCATCGCCTCCCCCTGCGTGAAGTCCGCGCGGAGGACGAGTGTGTTGACGAACAGGCCGATCAGGTCCTCGACCTCTCGCCGGCCGCGCAACGCGACCGGCACCCCCACGACCACGTCGGCGGCTCCCGTGAGGCGGTGGAGCAAGGTCTGGAAGCCGGCGAGGAGCGCCATGAACGGAGTCGCCCCCACCTGCCGGGCGAGGCGTGCGACCCCTTCCTTGAGGGCGGCGGGCACGGTCAGCACCAGCGTCCGGCCGCGGAACGTCTGCACCGGCGGGCGGGGGCGGTCGGCGGGGAGGTCCAGGGGCACGATCCCGGCCAGCCTCTCCCTCCAGTAGGCGAGGTGCGGTGCCAGGAGCTCCTGGGTCAGCCACCGCCGCTGCCAGACCGCGAAGTCGCCGTACTGCACCGGCAGCGCCGGCAGGGACGGCAGGGCTCCTTGCCGGAAGGCTCCGTAGAGCTCCCGCAGCTCGTGCGCCAGCAGGCTCAGCGACCAGCCGTCGGCGGCGATGTGGTGGATGTTGACCGCCAGCGCGTGGACCGCGGGGTGGTCCCCCTCCAGGTGGATCAGAACGGCCCGGAGGAGCGGCCCGCGCAGCAGGTCGAAGCGCCAACCCGCCTCCTCGCGGAGCAGGCGGCGGCTCTCCGCCTCCCGGGCCACGGCGGGGAGGGCTCGGAGGTCGATCCGCGGCAGGGTGAATGGGGCCGGCGGCAGCACGCGCTGTACCGGCCCGTCGTCTCTCAGTCCGAACACCGCGCGCAACGCCTCGTGGCGGCGCAGCACTTCGCCGAAGGCGCGCTCGAGGGCGGCCTCGTCCAGCGCCCCCGCCAGCCGCCAGGCTGCGGGCAGGTCGTAGGCCGGGAGCCCCGGCGCCAGCCGGTCGAGGAAGAAGAATTGCTCCTGCATGAGGGAGAGCGGCAGCTCCCCCTCGTGGTCCACCGGCTCGATGGGCGCGAAGGAGGACGACGCGGCGCCCCTCTCCCCACTCGCCAGCGTCTCCAGCCGGGCGGCCAGCGAGGCGACGGTGGGATGGCCGAGAACCTCGGCGCCGGACAGCTCGACTCCCAGCCCCTCCCGCAGACGGGAGACCAGGCGCGTCGCCAGGAGCGAATGCCCGCCAAGCTCGAAGAAGTCGTCGTGGACCCCTACATCCTCGACTCCCAGCAGCTCGCGCCAGAAGCCGGCCAGCCTCTCCTCCACCGGCGTCCGGGGGGCGACGAAGGCCGCGCCCGCTCCGGTGCTCTCCCCCTGGAGGGCCGTGAGCGCCGCGCGGTCCAGCTTGCCGTTGACCGTACGGGGCAGGGCGGGGACGACGGTGAACGCCGGCGGCACCATGGGCTCGGGCAGGCTCCTCCGCAGGGACCGCCGCAGCTCGCGCGCCGGCGGGATCTCCAGGCCGGGCTCGGCCACCAGGAAACCCACCAGCCGGCGCTCCCCGGACGGACCTTCCAGCGCGGCCACCGCCGCCTCCCGCACCGACGGGTGCCGCGAGAGAGCCGCCTCCACCTCCCCCAGCTCGATGCGAAAGCCGCGGATCTTCACCTGCTGGTCGATGCGCCCCAGATACAGGAGGTCACCGCCCGGCAGCCGGCGGACCAGGTCCCCCGTCCTGTACAGCCGCTCGCCCGGGCTCGCGGCCCAGGGATCGGGGACGAACCGTTCGGCCGTCAGGTCGGGACGGTCCAGATAACCCCGGGCCAGCCCCTCCCCGCCGAGATAGAGGTCCCCCTCTTCGCCAGCCGCCACCTGCCGCGGATCGATTTCCGGACCGGCCACCAGCACCCAAGCCCGGGTGTTGGCCACCGGCCGGCCGATGGGCGGGTGCGCGCTGCCGGGAGGGATGAGGGCGAAAGTCGAGTAGGTGGTGTCCTCGGATGGGCCGTAGAGGTTGAAGACCCGCTCCACCCCGGCCCGGTAGAGGCCATCCACCAGCGCGCCCGGCAGGGCCTCGCCGGCGAGGTTGACCGTGCGCACCGACGGCGGCACCGCTCCGGAGCGCAGCAGCTCCGCCATCGCCGAGGGGACGGTGTTGACCAGCGTCACCGGCCGCAGCCATGCCGCCTCCGGGAGAGCCAGGGCATCCCGCGCCAGGATCACCGTGCCGCCGCGCGACAGGGGGACGAACAGCTCGAAGACGGAGAGGTCGAAGCAGAAGGAGGTGGCGGCCAGCACCCCTTCGAGCTCCTCCAGGGTGAAGACCTGCCGTGCCCAGGCGACCAGCCCCGCGGCGGAGCGGTGGCGGATCATCACCCCCTTCGGGCGGCCGGTGGAGCCCGAGGTATAGATGACGTAGGCCAGTCCGTCGGGCAACCCGCCAGGGAGCGGCCGGGACGCCGGCCGGTCCGCCAGCGCACGGGCGTCCGCGTCCAGCGACACGATCCATCCCGGGCCAGGGGGCAGCGCGGAGCGCCGGCTCTCGTCGGTCAGCACGCCGGCGGCCCGGGAGTCCTCCAGCATGAACGCCACCCGCTCCGCCGGATAGGCCGGGTCCAGCGGCACATAGGCGCCCCCCGCCTTGAGGACCGCCAGGATCGAGACCACGGTCTCGGCCGAGCGGCCCAGGAAGACGCCGACGCGAACCTCGGGCCCGACACCGAGGGAGATCAGGTGATGGGCGAGGCGGTTGGCCCGCGCTTCCAGCTCACGATAGGTCAGCGAGAGGTCTGCCGAAACGAGGGCCGGGGCCTCGGGCGTGCGGTCCGCCTGCTCCTCGAACGTCTCGTGGAGCCGGGCCGGTCCCGGCTCCTCGCTGTCGAGAGAACGGAAGGAAGGGAGGGGCGTGGGCTCGAGAGAGATCATCAGCGACTGCTCGAGCCCCGCTCAGGTCCCCGGGACCAGCCGGAGCGTCTTCACCGCCGGCCCCGGCAGGAACGGCGTGGGCTTGCCCTCCGCCCAGGCGTCGAAGCCGTCGGCGTAGTGCTCGGACAGCGGATGGCCGCTCTGGCCGCCCGGCATGTGGAAGTAGCCCTCTTGCTCCCGGCCCGGCGAAACCACCATGCGCAACGTCGGCCCGAAGCGGACGGTCATCACGCGCGGCATCTCGGCGTCGCCCGACATGGGCCGGCGCGGCATGTCCAGCCAGCGTCCGAGGAACGGCACCGCCTGGCTGACGGGGTGCTGGATGCGGACGGTGTTGAACTCTCCCCAGGTGCGCTCCTGGACCGGACCGGGAGGGAGCTGGGCGAGCATGGTGTCCACCGCGGCGAGGAACTGCTCCTGCCAACTCTTGTACTCGGGATTCAACAAATGGGCCGGTTGCTGCGTCACCACGGCCCAGAGCGGCTCCTCGGCGGCATGGAAGGCGAACAGGTAGGGGAAATCCTCGGGCAGCCCGCCGCAGCGGGTGAGGAGGGGCTGGAACACGGACTGCGACAGGTACATCCGGTAGCCGCGCACCATCCGGTAGCCGGCGGACTCCGCCGCCGCCCGGCCGCCCCAGTTCTCCACCGCCTCCCGCATCTCGCCGCGGCGCGGATCGGCCGCCACCGCCTCGGGAGTGAGCACCCCCAGGAGCTGGTCGCGCCAGCGCTGCAGGAACAGGGCCCGGTCGTCGAGCTGGATCCTGCGCATGTCCTCGACCGTGGCCTTCTCCACGGCGAAGAGGCCGTCGCGGATCTGCCGCGCCCGCGCGCCGTGGATATGGATGCGGCCGCCGATCTTCTCCATCATCTCGGGGCTGGCGCTGCGGTTGTTGCCGTTCCACAGCCGGCCCGATCCGGGATCGACGATCTGCGGCATCTCCTCGGGAGGCAGCAGGCCGTCCCAGCGCCGCGACCCGTCGGCCCAGGAGCCGGCCACCACGCCGTCGAAGCCGACGCGCCGCGGCACCCGGCCCAGGATCGTCCAGGCGATCCGGCCGCCGGCATCGGCGAAGAAGACGTTCAGGACCGGCAC
>DASPJI010000714.1:0-5668 GCA_035628695.1 Thermoanaerobaculia bacterium
CAGGAGAAGGGGAGCATGGTCACACCCTGGCGGAGGAAGGCGACGCCGTCACTCGCCCCGCCGGTGAAGCCGTACTGGACGGGGATGCGGTGGCGGGCCGCGAACGCCACGTAGCGGTCGATCAGCTCGCGCGGCGCCAGGTAGGCGTTGTCCATGGTGCGCAGCACCATCCCCTTCCCGAGCGGGGCATGGGCGAAGCGCCGGGTCTCGACCGGCGAGTCGGAGGAGACGAAGGTGTCGACTGGATGGACCCGGGTGAGGTCGGGCAGGTCGCGGGCCAGGGCCTCGGCGCCGACCAGGCCGACCTCCTCCTGGACGCTCCAGGCCACGGTCACCTTCTTGCGGATCTTGGCCGGATCGATCCGGCGCAGGGCGAGCAGCAGGGCGGTCGAGCCCGAGCGGTCGTCGAAGCTCCGCGCCACCACCCGGTGCCGCCCGACGCGCAGCAGCTCCTTGGGCATGGTGACGGTGCTGCCGGCCGCGATCCCGAGCGCCGCGGTCTCCTGGGCGGACGCGGTCCCCAACCAAGCGGTCAGCGGACCCTGGAGGTTGCGGCGCTCCGCCGACCGCCAATCCTGGCGCGGCTCGAAGACCGCCGGCACCGATCCCTTGTCGCCGTGGACCAGCGCCGCCTGCGCCTCCCAGGCGGTCGGCAGCAGCCCGCCCCGGGTCTGCAGGCGGAGGCGCCCGTCCGCCAGGACCTCGGCGACCCGGAAACCCACCTCGTCCATGTGCGCGACCAGCAGCACGTGCTCCCGGCTGTCCGCCGGGCCGAAGGTCACCCGCAGGTTGCCTTCGGCGTCCGTGACCGGGCGGGCCCAGGCGGGCAGATGCTTCTGGATCTCCTCGCGCACCGGCCCTTCGGCGCCACTCACCCCATAACGGGCGATGAGGGCGCCGAGGAGCTTCGACGTCTCGGCGTGCTCCTCGCTCTGCAGGAGCGGCTCCGGGGCGGCGAGGGGAGGGAGGGCGCCGGAAGGCGCCGCGGCCGATCCGGCAATCTCAAGCAGGGTATCCGCGAGCCGGCGGACATCGTTGACGGCGACGGTCTCGACCGGCGTGCCGGGGTAGAGCCCGGGCAGGGCCAGGAAGCCGACACGGGCCTGGCCCCAGTCCGGCCGGCCGAAGCCGCCGGGCTGCGGTGGCGTGGCCATGCGGACCCGCGACAGCGCCGGCGGCAGCTCCCCCGCCGCGAGCAGGCCGCCCGGCCCGGGGATCGGCTGCGGCCGCCCCTGGTCATCCCATTCGAAGCCGCGGCTGATCTGGAGCACCTCGTCGAACGGGCCGCGCTCGCGGGCCAGGTGCGCGAGGCCCGCGGGGTTGAGGAGGTCGCCCGCGGTCCAGGCGAAGACCGTGGTGCCGGAGCCGGGCGTCCGGTGGAAGCGCCGCGCGGCGTCGACCAGCGCCAGGCAGGCCCCCTTGGCCCGCGCGGCCGGTCCCGCGATCCGTCCTCCCGGCAGCCGCACGGGCCGGCGCACCAGCGCCACCGGGTCGAGCAGCCGGATGCCCATCTCCGCCACCTCGGCCGCGCTCTCGGCGCCGACGTCGACGTCGGCGTCATAGATGGTGAAGGGGACGGGCTCGCCGGCGGGAGGAGGGGCCTGCTGCAGGTGGACGGAGGGCAGCGCCACCGCGCCGGCCCGCCAGCCCTGGGAGCCCCCCACCACCATGACTTGCCCCTCGTGGGACTGATCCCACAGGTTCCCCAACTGCGCGTTGCCCGAGGGGACGAGCCGCAGGTAGCCATCCTCCAGGATGCGGCTCACGACGTAGCCCGGCTCGTCCAGCGGACAGGTGACCAGCCGCCGGGGCGTGCCGGAGCCGAGCGTGACCACCACGTTCCTCAGGGCGTCGCGGGAGACCGGCAGCCCGGCGAGACGCTGGACCACGAACGCCGCGGCCGGCTCTTCGCGGCCGGAGACGGCCACCACGCGGAGGTAGGCCTCCATCTCGTCGTCCAGGGTCGCGGCGGCGAGAGGGACGGGGATGAGGAGCAGGAGCAGGGATGCAATTAGGCGCAGGGGGTGGTGGAGCATCCTCTGAAGCTATCACTCGGACCATGCTACGTTCGCCCCTGGAAGGAGACCGGCCATGGCAAGACCCCTGCTCGACGAGACGTTCTGCATCCCGGCGGAGGCACGCGACCTCGAAGGCTTCCGTGTCTGGGCGCGCTCGCCCCGCTTCCCCGAGCGGGGCCGCCTCGACTACCTCGGCGGCGACATCGAGGTGGACATGAGCCCGGAGGATCTCTACACCCACGGCACCTTGAAGATCGAGATCGCGGCCCTGCTCCACGCCCTGGTCACCAAGAGCGGCACGGGCGTGGTGTTTACAGACCGCACCCGGATCAGCTCGCCGCCAGCCGACCTCTCCGTCGAGCCGGACGTCGTCGCCGTCCTCTGGAGGACCCTGGACAGCGGCAGGCTGCGGGAGATCCCATCCGCGGGCGAACGTCCCGGGAGATACATCGAGCTCGAAGGCGCGCCGGACCTCGTCGTCGGGATCGTGAGCGACGGCTCGGTGGGCAAAGACCTCAAACGGTTGCCATCCTTCTACGCGGCGGCCGGCGTCCCGGAGCTCTGGGTCGCCGACGCCCGAGGGAGCGAGATCCGTTTCGAGATCCGGGCGCTCGATTCCGGCCTTTATAAGAAGGTGGAGCCCAACCCTGACGGCTGGCTCATGTCCCCCTTCCTCGGCCTCCGGGTCCGGCTCAGCCGGAAACGGGTGCATCTGGACCGCGGGGTCTACGAGTTGGAGACGCAGGGGAACTGAGAGGGGCCAGAGGAATGAGCTATCTACTTTTTCTCGATGAGAGCGGCCACGACCATCGAACTACGCCTTACGAAGTTCGCGGTGGCGTGGCGCTGCATGCTTCGGAGCTTTGGTCCTTTGTTCAGGATATGCAGCGACTCGAGCTCGCCTCCTTTGGTGCCGAGCTGCATCAGTTTCAGACCGAACTTAAGGGCTGCAAACTCCTGGATAAAGACCGATTCAAATGGGCAGCCCAGGAGGAGCCGATGTCCGACGAGGAGCGGCGGAAACACTGCCGCGGCTTTCTCACCAGAGGACTGGAAAAAAGGGCGCCGCTTCGCTCGGAGTTCACGGCCTATGGGCAGGCATGCCTGGAGATGGCGACGGGAATATTCGAACTGCTCAGGCAACACAAGGCACTCTTATTCGCCGCTGCTATCCCGCGCAGCGTCGTCAAGCCTGACACCTACGAAGCAGAAGAGTACCTCCGGAAAGACCATGTCTTCCTTCTTGAGCGTTACTTCTATTTTCTTGAGCAGAAGAGGCAGCACGGTCTGCTCGTAATGGATCAAGTGGAGAAGGACCAAGACCGCCGCTTCGTGCGGCGCCTCGAGGCATACTTCCGGAAGACCCGACTAGGACGTTACCGGTCAGCGTGGATCGTACCGGCGCCCTTTTTCGTCTCGTCTGACATGGCCTACCCGGTCCAGGCAGCAGACCTGGCAATCTATTGCGTGAACTGGGGCTTTCGTCTGCCGACTCGGGGAATGGACGCACCTGTCCGACGAGAGATCGCCGACCACTACGGTCGATGGCTCGCCCAGCTTCAATTCCATGGAGAGGGGTATCGCGACGGGGCCGTCTACGACTCCTACGGCATCGTTTTCGTACCGGACCCGTATGCGGCCAAGCAAGGGGGAGAATGAAAAGGAGGCAACGCCGTCAGAGCCACCCGAAAGCAGCCCCTGGGCCGAGCCTCCACCAGAAGTATCGGCGATCCATGTCTTGAAGTCAAGGGGCTTAAGAACCAAAAGGGCCCTCATAGCATCTTTATGCCCGCGTCCCGGGCGGCCCGGATCCCCTCCGGGCCGCCCCTGTGACTCTCCTGTCTACTTCCTCTCAACCCTCCCCGCCCGCTGACCGGCCCGCTCGTCGAGGATGGCGCCGCAACGCTCCAGCGGCGAGAGGCCGGCGGCGTCCAGGACGTTGGCGAGCGACTCCGGCGCCCGCAGCAGGTGGATGGCCGTGTTCATGGAGTCCACCAGCTTCTCGTCGAAGAGCCGGGACCGGCCGACCACCTCGCCGCTCTCCAGGATGAGAGAGAAGGTGCCGTCGGGGTTGCGGTCCTTCTGGAGAAGGAGCATCGGGTCCCGGCCGGTGCCGGGGAGGACTCCCGCGGCGACCAGGGCCAGCCATTCGGACGGGCAGAGCAACGTCGGCTCGAAGCCGCGGGCCGTGCTCTCGCCAAGCCGGAACACCCCGAAGCCCTCCCCGGGGATCTCCTCGATCCGCCACGGACCGGCGACGTCCGCCTCCGGCGCGGTCGGACCCTCGTCCCTCTCGGCCAGACGGTCGAGGAACGAGGCGGTGAAGGCGTTGGGCCCGTTGGAAACATTGGACGGACTGCTACCATCAGTGAAGCTACGCATAAGGGTTCCTTTCCCTTTTGTGTGGCGAGGTCCGGGAGGGAGGTACCACTCCCACCCGGGCCGCCACACGGTGTCTGTGGAACCGCGGCCGGCACCGCGCCGGACCACGGGCGCTGCGTACAACCTGATAACCGGAATCCTATTACGAAGACGCGGCAGAAGTCAACCTTCTGGCGGGATCTTCTCGCCCTCTCCAGCCGCTCCCGTCTCCCCGGAGCACGATCCAAGCGCGGCGCCGCCCGGCCCGGCGCCGCGCCCTGACGTGTACGTCACTTGTCAAAGAACCAAAAGGATGGAGCCCCCCAACGACTAGGGCTCCCGCCTGGGGAGGGAGACTACCACACAATCACCATCGCTGACCATGTTGACATCTGCGGAGCGAGGACCGCAGGATCAGCCTGCTTTGCTGATCCTGGAGCCTCGGCAACAATCCTGGCTCCCAGACCCCTGGATCTCATCCAAGCCGTTGGGACGCGATCCAGGACGTCCGGACTTCTTCCCAAGCGCCTGGACGCCTTCCAGACCGTCTGGATGCGCTCCGTGGCACCCGGGAAGCGATCCAACGCACCTGGACGCGATCCAGCCGGCCGGGGAAGCGTCCGGAGCGTTCGGAAGGGGTCCGAGCCGCGCGGGAGCGCCGCTCTTTGACAACTGAATCGTGACGGGGGTGCCGCCGTGCTCAAGGCGGCGCCCCATGAACTCCTGGACCGTGGGTGTAGGGCACCACCTGCGGTCATTTCAAGCGGGCGTGCTATTTCTAGACGCCAGAGCTTTGGGATGAGCCACCGGCAGGCACCCGTCCACCGGTGGCTGGGTTCGACGAGGAGGCGAAGGCCTGATGTGTTCGCCCCCTGCATTTATTAGCAATAATTCACATTTGGACAGAGTCATCGCCTTCCCCACCGGCAGGGTAGAATGGGGGCCGCGCCACAGGGCGCGTTACTGACGAAGGAGTGGCGATGAAGAAGAAGACGAAGAAGCTGGTCCTGACGAAGGAGACGGTGCAGGGCCTGGATGCGGACCTCGCGCAAGCTGTCGGCGGATCGACCCCGCAGGCCGGCTGCACAGGCGTGGTGTGCCCCTACAGCGCCCCCTACTACTGCCCAAGGATGCCCGCAGGCACGGTCAACCCGTGAGTACACGGCCCTCTGGCTTCCACCAGAGGGCCTCTCCACCACCCAAGGGCAGACGAGACGTGCCCCCTCATCCACCGCAATTCGGCGGGGACGCCGCGGCCGGAGGCGAACCCATGTGGATCATGATCGCGG
>DASPJI010000715.1:0-3441 GCA_035628695.1 Thermoanaerobaculia bacterium
CTACTCCCCTCTCTTCTGTTTACGGAGCGGAGAGCCGCGCCGTTCCTACCGTGCTATCCGAAGACGCCGAAGAAGCCGAAGAAGCCCCGCGGTAGGGCCGCACCGCCAGGACCAGGTCCCGGATGCCGACGATCTCCACCGGCTCCCCCGCCCGGACCGGCTCCTCCGCCACCGCCTCCCAGATCTCGCCATGGACGAAGATCTTGCCGTGCGGCGCCAGGTCGGAGCGGGCCGTCCCGACCTCGTGCACCAGCCCCTCGCGGCCGGTGCGCACCGGAGCGCGTAGCGCCCGGCGGGCCATGAAGATCAGGAAGCCCACCACCGCCAGGGAAAATAGCGCCAGGGTGGCGATCAATTCCAGGCTGACGCGCAGCGCGGGGTCGGGGCTCTTGAACAGCATGAGCGAGCCGAGGACCATGGAGATCACCCCGGCCACGGCGAGCATCCCGTGGCTCACCACCTTGATCTCGGCGATGAAGAAGATCATGGCCAGGAAGAGCAGCCCCAGGCCGGCGTAGTTGACCGGCAGCACCGAGAGGGCGAAGAAGCCGAGGAGCAGGCAGATCCCCCCGATGACGCCGGGGAGGATGGCGCCCGGCGTCGTCAGCTCGAAGTAGAGGCCGAGGAACCCCAGGGTGAGCAGGATGTAGGCGATGTCGGGGGTGGCCAGCACCCCCAGGAAGCGCCGGAACGGCGACAGCTCCAGGTTGCGGACCGGCGCGCCGGCGGTGCGCAGGGTGACCACCGTCTCGCCGCGGCGGACCCGGCGCCCGTCGAGGGCTTCGAGCAGCCGGGGCAGGCTCGGCGCCACCAGGTCGGCGAGGCGCGCCCGGACCGCCTCGTCGGCGGTGAACGAGCGGCTCTCGAGGACCGCGGCCTGGGCCAGCTCCGGGTTGCGGCCGTTGCGCGCCGCCAGCGCCCGGATGTTGGCGGCGGCGTCCTGCGCCGCCTTCTCGCCCATCACCCCGGGGATGTCTCCGCCCCCGCCGTCGACGGGATGGGCGGCGCCGGCGTTGGTGCCCGGGGCCATGGCGGCCACGTCCGCGGCCATCAGGATGAAGAACCCCGCCGAGGCGGCCTGGGCGCCGCCGGGGGCGACGTAGGCGACGACCGGGGTGCGGGCCCCCAGCATGGCGGTGGTGATCTCGCGGGTGGAGCTCATGAGGCCGCCCGGGGTGTTGATCTCCACCACCAGCGCGGCGGCTCCGGCGGCATCCGCCTCGCGCACCGCGTCCTGCACCAGCTCCACCGCCACGGGATGGATCACCGTATCGACGCGGATGACGAGCACCTCGCCCCGGCGGGCCTCGGCCCCGAGGAGAGGGACCGCCGCCAGGCTGGCGAGGAGGAGCAGGACAGCCCCGAGCCGCGGGGCGACCGGACGGGACCGAAACCGGGGGTTGATCATTCTTCGAGTATACGCCCGAGCCGCGCGCCTCTACCGGATAACCATCTCCACCGTCGCCTCGGGCAGGCACCGGGTGTCGTCGCAGGGTTGGAAAGTGACCAGAAGCCGGCCGCCGGAGGAGACCTCCCCCACCTCGCCGGTGATCTCCACCGTCCTCTCATAGACCGCCAGCGCCTTGTCGGCGAATCCCGGCTGCAGCTCGTCGGCCTCGGGATAGCGGACGCCGCGCAGGCTCGCCCCCTCGGCGCGCACCTCGGTCGCCACCAGATAGGCCTCCGAGGCCGGGTTGCCGTGGATGTGCCAGCCCGGGGCGATCTCCAGCGCCAGACGGAAGGGGCGCCAGCCATCCTCCCCCCCCTCGGCCACCTCGCCCAGCTCCAGGCGCGGGGTGACCAGGTGCTCGGCCTCGCGCTCCAGCTTGAACACCCCCGCCGCCGTGGCCTCGCGCTCGTGCGCCGCCCGCTCCTCGACGCCGTGCTCCATGGAGACCGGAGCCACGGCCGGCCCCCAGGACCCCTCGGCCCGGTGGAAGCGGCGCGCCGCGATGGTCAGCATGCGCACCGCGTCGGGGTAGCCCTCGACCAGCGAGGCGAAGGCCTGGAGGGCCGCCCGCGCCTCGGTGCGCCAGACCCCCTCGCCGGTGCGCTCAGCGAGGTCCAGCAGGTTGAGGATCGCCACCGCGTTGCCCGCCGGGGTGGCGCCGTCGAAGACGTCCTTGCTGCGGAAGAGGATGTCGGAGCTCTCCCCGGCCACGAAGAAGCCTCCCTGGACGTCGCGCAGGCGCCGGATCTGCTCCTCGGTGAGCTCGGCCGCCGCGCCCAGCCAGCGCGGCTCGCCGGTCGCGGTATGGAGGGCGAGGAGACCCCGCACCAGGAACGCGTAGTCGCCCAGCATGGCCACCACCTTGCCCTGCCCCTGCCGCCAGGAATGGAGGAGGGGGCCGCCGGCCGGCCGCATGCGGGTGAGGACGAACTCCGCCGCCCGCGCCGCCCGGGCGACCAGGTCCGGCTCACCGAGGAGCTGGCCGGCCACGGCGAGCCCGGCGATGGCGATGCCGTTCCAGTCGGCCAGGATCTTGTCGTCGGTCAGCGGGCGCTCCCGCCGGCCGCGCGCCTCAAAGAGCCTGGCCTTCAACGCCTCGACCTCGCGCAGCAGGTCCGCTTCGGGCATCCGGCGGCGCCGCGCCGCATCCTCCAGCCGCTCCGGCAGGTGGAGGACGTAGTACTGATCCTCGAAGAACGGCGGCCCGGCGAACCCCAGGAGCGGCGCCAGGAACTCGGCGTCCTCCGAGCCTATCAGGGCGTCGATCTCCTCGCGCGTCCAGATGTAGTAGGCCCCCTCGTGGCCGTGGGTCTCGGCGTCGATGGCGCTCCACAGCGCCCCCTCGGGCGAGGTCATCTCGCGGGCGATCCAGGCCGCGGTCTCGCGGGCGGCGCGCGCCGCCTGCGGGTCGCCGGTACGGACGTGCTCGCGGGCCAGGAGCTCGAGGAGGAAGCCGTTGTCGTAGAGCATCTTCTCGAAGTGGGGGATCTTCCACTCCCGGTCCGTGGCGTAGCGGTGGAAGCCGCCGCCGAGGTGGTCGTAGAGGCCGCCGCGGGCCATCTGGTCCAGGGTGGCGGCCAGCATCTCCCCCGCCTCCGGCCGCTCGCCCGCCATCTCCAGCAGCAGGTAGAGGTTCGACGGGGTGGGGAACTTGGGGGCGCCGCCGAAGCCCCCCCACTCCCGGTCGAAGCGCCGGGCCAGGGCGTCCACCGAGCGCGAGGCCGCCTCCGCGTCGGGGGGCGCGGCGGCCGGCCGGGTCCGCTCCTCCAGGTAGTGACGCATGGCGCGGGCCATCTCCTCGGCCTGCTCCTCGACGTCGGAGCGCCGGGTCTTCCAGGCGTGGGACAGGTCCTCCAGCACCTTGCGGAATCCGGGACGGCCGTACCGGTCGTCGGGCGGGAAGTAGGTTCCGGCGTAGAATGGCTTCAAGTCCGGGGTGAGGAAGACGGAGTTGGGCCAGCCGCCGTGCTCGGTGAGGATCTGGGTGGCGG
>DASPJI010000716.1:0-3390 GCA_035628695.1 Thermoanaerobaculia bacterium
GGGCCGGAGCTGCCGCCCGACCTTATCTATAGGCTGCCGGACAAGCTGCGGGAGGGGCAGGGGCTCTTCGCCGCCACCGGCGGCCTGCATGCCGCCGCCCTGTTCGACGTCTCGGGTCACCTCCTCGCCCTTCGGGAGGACGTGGGGCGCCACAACGCCCTCGACAAGCTCCTGGGCTGGGCCTTCCTGGAGGGCCGGGTCCCTCTTCACGATCACGTGGTCCTGGTGAGCGGCCGGTCGAGCTACGAGATCCTGCAGAAATGCCTGGTGGCGGGGGTACCGGTGGTCTGCGCCGTCTCGGCACCCAGCAGCCTGGCGGTGGAGCTGGCCGAGCGCTTCGGCATCACCCTGGTCGGCTTCCTGCGCGGCGGGCGCTTCAATGTCTACAGCGGCATCGAGAGGATCGCCGCCGCCGGGCGGCCCGCGGCACGGCGCCGCTCCTCCCTGCCGGTCTCCGTGTAACCTTTACCCGCCCGGCAGGGCCGGCAGGGAAGCCGCCGCAGGAAGACCCGGGGGAAAGATTGGTTCCTTCCCGAGCGGAGCGCGGCCTTGGACACTTGGCACGCAAGATGCACTATAAGCAGGACAAGAGGCCTTTCGCGGCCCCTCCCTGAAAAGGGGAGGCGTCCTGAACCCAAGTGGATCAGAATACGCCTCCCCCCTTTTTTTATTCGGGCAGGGAGATCTCAATAGCAGCACGGACGAGGAGGACGACGCCATGAAGACCAAAGCGTTTCATCTGGCGGCAGCGATAGGGCTGGTCCTGACCGGAGCCGCCGGCCTCACGGTGGCCGGCTGTGGGGACCGGGGAGCGGTGGAGACGAGCCGTGACGCCGAGGGCGATCCCCAGCTTCGCGTCGACGGCGAGCAGGTCGAAGAGAACCTGAAGGAGACCGGCGAAGCGTTGCGCCAGGGAGGCGAGCAGGTGGAGCAGGCCGCCGAGCAGGTCGGGCAGGCTCTGGAGCAGGGGGCCGAGAGGATCGAGCGGGAGGTCGGGCCGGTGGCGCAGGCGGTGCTGAACGACGCCGGCATCACGGCCAAGGTCAAGGCCAAGCTCATCGCCGACCCCCAGGTCAACCCCTTCCACATCGACGTCGACACCTTGGACGGCGTGGTCACGCTGAGCGGCAAGGTGAGGTCCGAGAACGTGAAGGCCGAAGCGGAGAAGCTGGCCCAAATCACCGAGGGCGTCAAGAGCGTCACCAACAACATCCAGGTGGCGGGGGATGCCCCGACCACTTCGCCGCCGCCCGCCGGCCGCTGAGCCGGCTCCAGGCGTGTAGAATCCTCTCCGGCCGCGGGTCTCCTCCCGCGGCCGTTTCCATTCCATGAACGCCTACATCGAGAGCTTCCTGCCGCTCTTCGTCGCCATCAACGTGCCCGGGATCCTCCCCATGTACCTGGGGCTCACGGAGACCCTCACCCCTGCCGAGCGCCGGCGGCTGACGTTCCTGGCCACGGCCACGGCCTCGCTCATCGCCGTCCTCATCCTCTTCGCCGGCCAGCTCATCTTCAACCTCCTCGGCATCACCGTGAACGACCTGCGGGTCGGCGGCGGCCTGATCCTGCTGGTCCTCAGCATCTCCAACCTGATCTTCGGCGACTACCGGCGCCGCGACCCCTTGGAAGGGGAGGACGGAGAGGCCGGCGCCGACATAGGCATCGTGCCGCTGGGTATCCCGCTGATCATGGGACCCGCGGCCATCGCCTCGGTCCTGGTGTCACGGGAGGCCTACGGCTACCTCCCGACGCTCACCTCACTGGTGATCAACATGACCCTGGTCTACCTGGTGTTCGCCTTCGGTCCCTACTTCGCCCGCTTCGTGGGGCCGGCGGTGAGCCGCGCCGTGGCCAAGGTGGCGAGCCTCTTCCTCGCCGCCATCTCGGTCGCGATGATCCGCGCCGGCATTGTCGGCATGCTGGCCGCGATGTAGGTCAGCCGGCCTCGGCGATCGTTGCCGGCGTTGCCGGAGCCGGTGGTGGAGGAGGGGGCGGCACCGCCTTGAGCAGCGGATACGGGTTGATGGCGCCGCCTACCGGGGCGTAGATCCCGTAGTGCAGGTGGGTGGGGCCGCCGGCGGCGTTGCCGGAGTTGCCGACATAGCCGATCACGTCTCCGGCCTCCACCCAGTCACCTACCGCCTGCTCCCCCCACGCCTCCAGATGCGCGTAGTAATGACGGTAGCCGCCCGGGCCGGTGATGAAGACGGTCCGCCCTCCGAGCCCGCGCTCCGCCTTGGCCTCGATCACCCCGGCGGTGGCGCTGCGCACCGGGGTGTTGCGCTTGGCGAAGATGTCGATCCCCTCGTGATGGCGCGCGCCGCCGTCGCGGGCGTCGCCCCAGGAGTCGTACAGGCGCGCGGCCGAGACCCCCTCCACCGGCACCGGCAGCCACTCCGGCGAGGGCTGCCTCAGCAACTCGAGATAACGCACGTTGTGGCGGAGGACGGCGACCGGGCTGCCGCAGCCGGCAAGGAAGAGAAAACCGAGGAGGAGAGCGGGGGCCAGGAGCTTCACGTGGTGAAAAACCCGTCAGGCCGCCGTACTCTTCCCGGCGTGAGATCCCGGCATGGCTTCTCCCTGATCGAGGCCCTGGTCGCCCTCCTGATCCTGGAGATGGCGCTGCTCATGGGGCTGGCCCTCCTGCTGGAGCAGCCGCGCATCGTGAGCCGGCTGGACCGCCAGCGCCAGGCCCTCCGGTCGCTCGAGTCCGCCCTGGAGCTGGTCCGGGCGGGCGCGATCCCTCTCGAGACCGGCCCCGTCGGGACCTGGCTGGAACTCGCGGGCGCGCCGCCGCCCGCCGGCACCACCGTCTGGCTGGAGGTCGAGCCGGCCGCGCTCCCGTCGTCGCCAAGCCCGCCGGGCCTCTTCCATGTGACCGTCCGTGCCCGTTGGACCGCCGCCGGCGGCCTGCGCACCCGCGAGGTCGAGACCCTGGTGTGGAGCCCCGATGCGGCACCCTGATCGGGTCCGGGGGAGCCGCGCGGCCGGCTTCACCCTCGTCGAGCTCCTCGTCTCGCTGCTCCTCCTGCTGCTCGCCCTGGGGCTCGCGGCGCAGGTCCTGGTGGAGTCGTCCCAGATGCTCGCCGATGCCGCGGCCGAGCAGGTCGAGTCGCCGCCCTCCCTGGCCGTGGCCCGCCTCCGCGCCGACGTTCTCGGCTCGGCCTCGTTCTCGGCTCTCGAGGACAACCTGCTCCTCCAAGGGCACCCAGCCGGCAGCGTCCTCTACGAGTTGGCCGGCGACGAGCTGCGCCGGATCGTGCTCGACACCACCGGCGAGCCGCTCGGCGAGAGCGTGCTGCTGCGCGGTGTCATCGGCTGGCGATGCAGCGAGGTCGGGCCCCGTCTCCTGGCGGTGACGATCCGCTACCGACGCCGCGCCGTCCGGCC
>DASPJI010000717.1:0-6999 GCA_035628695.1 Thermoanaerobaculia bacterium
CGGCGGCGGAGCTGGCGGAGGCGATCGCCTTCATGGTGCAGGAGGCCGCAGGGGGGAGCGCCGAGGGTGTCGCGGCGGTCCCCGCGATTGGACCGAGCCCGTTGCGGGCGGCGGGCGGGCCGTTCCCGCTCTCCTTCGCCCAGGAGCGGATCTGGTTCCTCGACCAGCTCGAGCCCGGCACTGCGGCCTTCGACCTGCCGGCCGCCACCCGGCTCCAGGGACGCCTCGATCGCGCCGCCCTGGAGCACAGCCTGAACGAGGTGGTGCGGCGGCACGAGACCCTGCGCACCCGCTTCCTGACGGTGGACGGGCAGGTGGTGCAGGAGGTGCTGCCATCTTTGGATCTGGATCTTCCCATGGCCGATCTCTCGGCGCTGCCGGGGGAGAGCCGCGCGGCCGAGGAGCGGCGGCTCGTGCTCGACCACGCCTCGCGCCCCTTCGATCTGGCGAACGGGCCGCTCGCCGCCTTCCTGCTGCTGCGTCTCACGCCGGAGGACCACCTGCTGGCTCTGGTGATGCACCACATCATCTCCGACGGCTGGTCGCTGGGCGTGCTGCAGAGCGAGGTGGCGCGGCACTACGGCAGGGCTCTCCTGCCCGTCTCCGAGCCGCTGCCGGAGCTGTCGTTCCACTACGCCGACTACGCCGACTGGCAGCGCCGCCACTTCCAGGGGGACGTGCTGGAGCGTGAGCTGGCCTACTGGCGCCCCCGGCTCCACGGGGTGCCGTTCCTGGAGCTGCGCGGCGACCGCCCCCGGCCGCCGGTCCAGACCTTCCGCGGCGGCTACGAGGACTTCACCCTGCCGGCCGGGCTCGCCCGCTCCCTGGAGGGGCTGGCACAGCGCGAGGGCTCCTCCCTCTTCATGGTCCTGCTGACCGGCTTCGACCTGCTGCTCCAGCGCCACGCGCAGCAGGACGACTTTGCCGTCGGCGCCCTGATCGCCGGCCGCAACCGCGCGGAGCTGGAGGGGATGATCGGCTGCTTCGTCAACAACCTGGCGCTACGCACCGACCTCTCCGGTGAGCCGGACGGCCGGGAGCTGCTGCGCCGGGTGCGCGAGACCACGATCGAGGCCTACGCGCACCAGGACGTGCCGTTCGAAAAGCTCCTCGAAGAGCTCCAGCCGGAGCGCGACCTGTCGCGCGGCGCGCTGATCCAGGTGATGTTCAACCTGCTCAACTTCCCCACGGTGCACGAGGAGCTGCCGGGGCTCACCATGAGCAGCTCCGGCGTGCGCGGCGAGCGGGCCAACTTCGACCTCACCCTCTGGATGACCGAGGCACGGGACGGCCTGGTGGGATGGCTGGAGTACAACGCCGACCTCTTCGACCGCGCCACGGCCCGGCGCATGACCGCCCACCTGCGGCGGCTGCTGGAGGGGCTGGCGGCCGATCCCGGCCAGCGGGTGGCGGAGCTGCCGCTGCTCGGCGAGGCCGAGCGCCGGCAGGTGCTGGTGGAGTGGAATCGCACCGGCCGCGAGCGCCCCTGGGAGGAGGGCTTCCTCGGCCTCTTCCAGGCGCGGGTGGAGAGCGTGCCGGGCGATGTCGCCGCCGTCTGCCAGGGGGAGAGCCTCACCTACGCCGAGCTGGGCCGCCGCTCCCGCCGTCTCGCCGCATGGCTTGCCAGCGAAGGCGTCGGCCCGGAGTCGGTGGTGCCGATCCTGGCCGACCGCGGCCTGGACTTCCTGGCCGCGGTTCTGGGCGTGCTCCAGGCCGGTGGCGCCTATCTGCCCCTCGACCCGAATCAGCCGGCGTCGCGGGCCGTGCGGGTGCTGCGCCAGAGCGGCGCGGCGCTGGTGCTGGTGGGGAGCGATCACGCTCTCCGCCTGGTCGCGGCCTCCGAGGGCGGGGCGCTGCCGGACATCGTGGCCTTCGAGGGCCTGCTCCGGGACGAGGCGATCGCTCCGCTGCCGGCTCCCGAGGTCCGGGGCAGGGTGCTGCCGGACAACCTGGCCTACGTGATCTTCACCTCCGGCTCCACCGGCGTGCCCAAGGGGGCGATGCTCAACCACCGCGGCATGCTCAACCACCTGCTGGCCAAGGTGGAGGAGCTGGAGATCACGGCGGCGGACGTGGTGGCGCAGAACGCTTCGCAGAGCTTCGACATCTCGGTCTGGCAGCTCCTGGCGGCACTGGCCGTGGGCGGACGGGTGCACATCATTCTGGATGACGTGGCCCACGAGCCGGCGCGCCTGCTGGCCGAGGCCGACGCCGCCGGAGTCTCCATCCTGGAGGTGGTGCCGTCCGTGCTGGGAGCCATGCTGGCCGGCGAAGGCGGGGCGGCGCCTCTGCGCTCGTTGCGCTGGATGATCCCCACCGGCGAGGCGCTGCCGCCCGAGCTCGCCCGCCGCTGGCTCGACGCCTATCCGCAGGTGCCGCTGCTCAACGCCTACGGTCCGACGGAGTGCTCGGACGACGTCAGCCATCACCCGCTCCGCGACGTACCCGAAGGGGCCATGCAGATCCCGATCGGCCGGCCGGTGGGCAATACCCGCCTGTACGTCCTCGACCGCGGCCTGCGGCCGCTGCCGGCGGGCGTGGCCGGGGAGCTGTGCGTGGGCGGCGCCGGCGTGGGCCGCGGCTACCTCCTGGAGCCCGCGCGGACCGCCGACGTCTTCGTGCCCGACCCGTTCGCCGGCCTGACGGGAGAGGAGCCCGGGAGCCGTCTCTACCGGACCGGCGACCTCGCCCGGCTGCTGCCTGACGGGACCCTGGAGTTCCTGGGGCGGATCGATCACCAGGTCAAGGTGCGCGGCTTCCGCATCGAGCTGGGGGAGATCGAGGCGGTGCTGTGCGAGCACCCGGCGCTGCGGCAGGCCGTGGTGTCGGCGCTCGACGGTGGTGCCGCCGGCAAGCGACTGGTGGCCTACGTGGTGCTGCGCACCGACGACGGCATCATTGCCCCTGACGCGGCGGAGCTGCGCCGCTTCATCGCCGACAGGCTCCCCGACTACATGGTGCCGTCGGCCTTCGTGGTCCTGCCGGATATCCCGCTGACCGCCCACGGCAAGGTCGACCGCCGCGCCCTGCCGGTCCCCGAGCTGGCACGGATGGAGGGGGACGAGCCGTTCGTGGCGCCGCGCAACGAGGTGGAGGAGGCGGTAGCCGAGATCTGGAAGGAGATCCTCAAGGTCGAGCGGGTCGGCGCCTTCGACAGCTTCTTCGCGCTGGGCGGGCACTCTCTGGTCGCCGCGCAGGTCGCAGCCAAGATCCGCGCCGCCTTCGAGGTGGAGCTGCCGCTTCGCACCCTGTTCGAGGCCCCCAC
This sequence comes from Thermoanaerobaculia bacterium, assembly GCA_035628695.1. GTDB lineage: Bacteria > Acidobacteriota > Thermoanaerobaculia > Multivoradales > UBA5704 > DASPJI01. The sequence continues at coordinate 3,266 of DASPJI010000717.1, forward strand.
TCTGGGCGAGCTGGCTCTCGCGGTCGAGGAGCTGATGATCGCTAGGATCGAGAGTCTGAGCGAGGAAGAGCTGGCGGAGCTGCTATGACCGAGCCGGTGTCGGTGATGGCGCCGCCAGCGGCCGGGCCGTTGGACCGGCCGGGGTTGATCCATCGCTTCTTCGAGGAGCAGGTCCGGCGCACTCCCGAGCGGGTGGCGCTGCTCTTCGCCCCCGGCCCCGGCGCGCCACGGGGCCGGATGACCTACGCCGGCCTGAACCGCCGCGCCAACCGCTTGGCGTACCGGCTGCGTGGGCTCGGTGTCGGCCCCGAGTCGCGCGTCGCCGTGGCGCTGGAGCGCTCGCCCGATCTGGTCGTCACCCTGCTGGCGGTCCTCAAGGCGGGCGGCGCCTACGTGCCGCTCGACCCGGCGTACCCGCGCCGGCGGCTGGCGTTGATCCTAGAAGGCTCCCAGGCCGGGGTCAGTGCGCCTGTGCTGGTGACTCGCGAGCGCCTGCTCCGCGACCTGCCCGAGCCGGTGCCCGGCACCCGGACGGTGCTCCTCGACCGTGCCGAGCCCTCCGAGGTGAGGGAGGAGGATTCAGCCGCTGGCGTGCTGCCGGAGAACCTGGCCTACGTCCTCTACACCTCCGGCTCCACCGGTGTCCCCAAAGGGGTGGCGGTGACCCACCGCAGCGCCGCGGCGCTGCTGCGCTGGGCGCGGGAGACCTACTCGCCGGAGGAGCTGGCCGGCGTCTTCGCCTCGACCTCCATCAACTTCGATCTCTCGGTCTTTGAGCTGTTCGTCCCCCTCTCGTGGGGGGGGAGGGTGATCCTGGGGGAGAACGCCCTCGCTCTTGCGACCACCCCCGCGGCCGGCGACGTGACGCTGATCAACACCGTGCCCTCGGCGGTTACCGAGCTGCTGCGCATGGGAGCGGTGCCGCCGTCGGTGCGCACCGTCAATCTGGCGGGCGAGCCGCTGCGCAACGCCCTGGCCCAGCGCCTCTACGGCCTCGGGACCGTGGAGCGGGTCTGGAACCTCTACGGCCCGACGGAGGACACCACCTACTCGACCGGCGTCCTGGTCGAGCCGGGGAGCGCCGGGGAGCCGTCGATCGGCTGGCCGATCCCCGGGACCCGTGCCCGCGTGCTGGAGGTGACGGAGGACGGTGGCATGCGGCCGGTGCCGCCGGCGTCCAACGCGCGGGACGAGCCGGGCGAGCTGTTCCTGGCGGGGGAGGGGCTGGCCCGCGGCTACCTCCACCGGCCCGACCTGACGGCCGAGCGCTTCCTCCCCGACCCGCTGGCGACCGAGGCGGGGGGGCGGATGTACCGTACGGGCGACCTGGTCCGGCAATATCCGTCGGGAGAGCTCGAGTTCCTGGGCCGCGCCGACCATCAGGTCAAGATCCGCGGCTTCCGCATCGAGCTCGGAGAGATCGAGGCGGCGCTCGCCGCCCATCCGGCGGTCCGCCTGGTCTCGGTGCTGCCCTGGCTGGATGCCGCCGGCGACAAGCGCCTGGCGGCCTACGTGGAGGCCGGGACGGCGGCGCCACCGTCCACGGGCGAGCTGCTGGATTTCCTGCGCGCCCGCTTGCCCGAGTTCATGCTGCCGTCGGCCTTCGTGTTCCTGCCGGCGCTCCCACTGACGCCCAACGGCAAGGTGGACCGCCAGGTGCTGGCGGCCATGAGCCCGGAGGAGGCGGGGGAGCGGGTCGTGGGGCTGGTGGCGCCGCGTACCGCGGCTGAGCGCACCATGGCGGAGATCTGGGCCGAAGCACTGGGCCTCGGCCAAGTCGGCCTGCGCGACAAATTCCTGGAGCTGGGCGGCCACTCGCTGCTCGCCACCCGTGTCCTCTCCCGGGTGCGCGACGTGTTCGGCGTGGAGCTGCCGCCACGGACGTTGTTCACCGCTCCCACCGTGGAAGCCCTAGCGGCGCGGGTCCAGGCGTCTGTGGCCGAGGAGCGGCGGCTTCAGGCGCCGCCAATCCTGCCGGTGCCGCGGCCGGAGCAGATCCCCCCCTCCTTCGCCCAGGAGCGGCTCTGGTTCCTCGACCGGCTGGAGCCGGGCCAGGCGTCGTACCACCTGCCGACGGCGGTGCGCCTGCGCGGCCGTCTCGCCGTACTGGCGCTGGAGTGGGGCCTGAACGAGCTGGCGCGCCGGCACGAGGTTCTGCGGACCGCCTTTCCCGAAGGAAGCGAGGGGCCGTATCAGGCGATCGCGCCCGTCACGCCCCTGCCGCTGCCCGTCGTCGACCTCGCGGCACTGCCGGAGGGTGCCAGGGCGACCGAGGCCGCCCGGCGGTTGGAGGCCGAGGCTCAGCGTCCCTTCGACCTGGCCGCCGGACCACTCCTGCGGACCGTACTCTTCCGTGTCGATGGCGGGGAGAGCGTGCTGCTGATCAACACGCACCACATCGTGAGTGACGGCTGGTCGCAGGTGGTGCTGGTACGCGAGCTCGCGGCACTGTATGAGGCCTTCTCCCGCGGTCTCTCCTCGCCCCTGCCAGAGCTGCCGGTGCAGTACGCCGACTTCGCCCTCTGGCAGCGCGACTGGCTGTCGGGCGAGGTGTTCGCGTCGCAGGTGGAGTACTGGAAGCAGGAGCTGGAAGGCGCGCCGGCGCGGCTGGAGCTGCCGGCGGACCGGCGGCGGGCCCCCGACCATGTCCAAGGGAAGCGCCGGCCGCTGGCACTGTCGCGGGAGATCACGGAGGGGTTGCACGCCCTCTCCCGCAGCCAGGGCGCCACCCTCTTCATGGCCCTGCTGGCCGGTTACCAGGCGCTGCTATACCGCCTGACGGGCGCGCGGGACCTGCTGGTGGGCGTGCCCATCGCCAACCGCAACCACAGCGAGATCGAGGGCCTGGTCGGCTTCTTCGTCAACACCCTGGTGCTGCGCGGCCAGCCCACTCCGGAGCTGCCGTTCCGCCACCTGCTGAACCGCGCCGCGGCTGTGGCGTTCGGCGCCTATGCCCACCAGGACTTGCCGTTCGAGCGGCTGGTGGAGGAGATGCGGGCCGAGCGCAGCCCCGGCGTCCTCCCCCTGATCCAGACCATGCTGACGCTCCAGAACCTGCCGCCAGGGCCGCGCCCTTTGCCGGAGCTGGAGCTCGACTGGCTGGACCTTCAGCTCGTGCCCTCGGAGCTCGACCTGGGGATCGTGCTGACCGAAGCCGGCGGCGAGCTGACCGGCTCGGTGGAGTACCGCACCGATCTCTTCGACGCCGCCACCGCCTCGCGTTTCGCCGGACATCTGGCGGTCCTGCTGGCGGGGGCCGTGGCCGACCCCGACCGGCGCCTTTCCGACCTGCCGCTGCTCACCCCGGCCGAGCGCCGCCAGCTCATCGAGTGGAACGAGACCGGTCTCGTCGCGGCTTCCCTCCCGGTCCACCGCCGCTTCGAGCAGCAGGCCCGGCGCACTCCCGACGCTTCGGCGGTAATCTCCGGCTCCGACCGCCTGACCTATGCCGAGCTGGACCACCGCGCCACCCTGCGGGCCCGACACCTGAGGAGCCTGGGAGCGGGCCCCGAAACGCGCGTCGGCCTCCTTCTCGACCGCGGCGTCGACCTGGCCGTGGGCATCCTCGCCATCTGGAAGGCGGGAGCGGCCTACGTCCCGCTCGACCCGTCGCAGCCGGACGCCCGCCTAGCCCTGATCGCCGCGGACGCCTTCCGCGATCAGGCCTCCCCCATCCTCGTCGTCAACGACCACCTCCGGCAGCGCGCCCTCGATCTCTTCCAGGGGGAGGGGGA
>DASPJI010000718.1:0-8323 GCA_035628695.1 Thermoanaerobaculia bacterium
TCCAGGATGTCCCGCGGGTGCTGGACGAGCTGGGCGCCGTCGCGGATCAGGGCGTTGGGGCCGATCGACTTCTCGTCGAAGATGCGCCCCGGCACGGCCCAGACCTCCCGGCCCAGGTCCAGGGCGTGGCGCGCGGTGATCAGCGACCCGGAGCGCGGCGCCGCCTGGACGACCAGGGTCCCCGCGGTGAGCGCGGCGATCACCCGGTTGCGGACCGGGAAGTGCCAGGCCCGCGGCTCCTGGCCGCAGGGGAACTCCGAGACCACGGCGCCGCGGCCGGCGATCTCGCGGGCGAGCGCCCCCTGGCCGCGCGGGTAGTCGACGCCCAGGCCGCAGCCGAGGACGGCGACCGTCTCCCCCCGCTCCGCCGCCAGGGCTCCCCGGTGCGCCGCCTCGTCGACGCCCAGCGCGAAGCCGGAGACCACCGGGACGCCGGCCGCCGCCAGGGCCTGGGCGAAGAGGCCGGCCACCTCGCGGCCGTAGGGGTCGGCGCGCCGCGAGCCCACCACCGCCACCGCCGGTTCCGCCGACCCTGCAGATAACCGCCCCTCTATATAAAGGACGGGGGGCGGCGGCGCGAGCTGGCGCAGCGGCGGCGGGTAGCCGGGGTCGAGGGTGGTGACGATGGCGGCCCCCAGGCGGTCCGCCTCGGCGGTCTCGCGCGCGGCGAGGTCCGCGGCGCCGGGGAGCGCGGCGAGGGCGCGGGTCATCTGGAGGACGGGCACGCCCACTTTGGAGGACAGGCTCTCCGCCGTGTCCTCCGGCTGGCGGGGGCCGGCCCAGCGCTCCAGCTCGGCGGCCAGACGGTAGAGCGCGGGGCGCGACAAGGAGGGGGCGGCGTTCAGGGCGATGAGCAGCTCGCGGCCGGTCGGTAAAGCTTTCATGCGAAGGTTGTCTCCCTGGGAAGGTGGTTCAACCCGGGAAAGACGGAATCGGCGGGAAAAATCGCTCAAAAAAATCCGCCGGCCGGCGGGCGGCGTACTTGCATGCAGAGGGGGATGATGGAACCTTTCTCCGGGCCCCGGCGGCCTGACCCCTTGTGTATACTAGGCACCTTGGAACATTGGGCGATGACGCTCTTTCACGACTCGAACGTCCCTCCGTCCGCCCCGGCCGCGCGCCGGCCGCGGATTCCCCGGCCCCGGGCCGCCGCCCTTCTCCTGCCGGTGGTCGTCGCGGCCCTCCTCCTCCCCGCCTGCAGCGGCAACCGCAACCCCGGCCGTTCGGAGGATCAGCTCCGGTTCGGCGTCGACATGGCGCGCCGCGGCCTGTGGAGCGAGGCGCTCTTCCGTTTCCAGGAGGCGCAGCGGCTCGACCCGCAGAGCCCCCGGATCCTCAACAACCTGGCGGTGGCCTCCGAGGCGCTGGGCCAGTTCGACACGGCGCTCGAGTACTACCGGCGGGCCCTGCAGCTCGACCCGAACAGCCGTGAGGCGCGGGCCAACTATTCGCGCTTCGCCGAGTTCTACCAGAGCTTCCGGGGGCCGCAGCGCGGGGCTCCCCGGCCCGGCGCGCCGGCTCCGGCCGGCACTCCAGGCAGTGCCCCGGACACGGCCCCTGGAGCCGCCCCCGGCGAGCCCGCGCCGGCGGACGTTCCGGAGCCGCTCCCCAGCGGGCCCGTGACGCCGCCGGGGCAGGCCCCGATCGAGCCGCCCACGCCGCCGACCGGCAACGTGGCCACTCCGCCCAACAATGAACCACCGTCGCCTTCCCCCCCGCCGCCGGCATCGTCGCCGGCGGGGTCAGGCCTTCAGGCATTCCGCTGAGCGCGGCCAGGCGCCGCCGCCCCTCTCCGGAGGGGCCGGTGCCTCCCGCCTTCGGCGTGGCAGTCAGTCTTCACAAGGAGGTTTGACGTGAAGCGCAACCGTTCCTGGACCCGGACCACCCTTCTCCTGCTGCTCGCCGCCCTGCCTGCGCTGACCGCCGCCAGGCCCGCCGGCGCGGCGGTGGAGGTCCGCCTCAAGCTGCCGCAGCGCGCCCGGCTCGACCTGGCCGGCCGCAAGACCCTCGCCGTCTCTCCCTTCATCGTCATCAGCCAGGAGGGGGACGAGCGGATCCAGGGCCGCAACATCGACGTGCAGAAGGAGTTCGCCCGCTACCTGCTCAAGCTGCTGCGGCGCGACACCGAGCTCAAGATCCAGGAGTCCGGCCCGGTCGACTTCCCGGTCTTCGACCTGGAGCAGCTCGCCAAGCAGCAGGACTTCTGGGCCGCCATGGGCGAACGCCTCGGCGCCGACCTGATCCTCACCGGCGGCCTGGACTTCGACGTCCAGGACCGCACGGGCTACAAGACGGAGGAGTTCGTCTCCCCGTACAACGGCCGCACCTACTACCGGCAGGTGCTCGTCGAGCAGACCGGCTTCCAGTACGACATCCTGATGCAGGTCTACGACGGGCGCACCGGCGCTCTGCTCTACCAGGACAACTTCAAGGACTTCCAGAGCTTCGAAGGGGAGGCGGACCCGCTCGCCGGCATGTTCGAGAACCTGATGTCCCTGGAAGACCGGATCCTCAACGTCTTCACCCAGAAAGAGGTGGAGGCGACGCGCGTCCTGTACACCGACTGAGGTGCAAAGGAGATCTCTTTGACCCGTCAACCACGATGCCTTCTCGCCGGCGGGCTGATCCTACTCGGCTCGCTGGTCCCGCTCCAGCCGCTCGCGGCCCAGTACGGCTCCGGCCCGCAATGGAACGGCCAGGGGTTCGGCAAGAACAAGGTCCAGTACCGAGACTTCAACTGGAGCATCTACCACTCGCCGCACTTCAACGTCTACTACTATCCTTCCGAGGAGCCACTGCTCCAGAAGGTGGTCTCGTACGCCGAGAGCGCCTACGACCAGCTCTCCCGGGAGTTCAACTTCCAGATCCAGGAGCCGGTGCCGCTCATCTTCTACGCCACGCACTCGGCGTTCGAGCAGAACAACATCATCCTCAACTTCATCCCCGAGGGCACCGGCGCGTTCGCCACGCCCACCCGCTTCCGCATGGTGCTGCCGGTCGACCTGCCGGACGACCAGCTCATGCAGCTCATCCTCCATGAGCTGACCCACATCTTCCAGTACCACCTGCTGTTCCAGGGGAGCCTGGCCAAGGCGGTCACCTCCGCGCCGCCGCAGTGGTTCATGGAAGGCATGGCGAGCTACATGGCCAAGGACGAGGAGGCCCGCGAGTACATGTACCTGCGGGACGGCGTGGTCAACGACCGCATCCCGTCGGTCACCAAGGGGGCCGGGCCGCAGGGGTTCTTCGCCTACCGGCTGGGCCACGCGGTCTTCGACTTCGTCGAGGAGCGGTGGGGCAAGGAGGGGTTCCTCGACTTCATCTACGAGATCCGCAACTCCCTCGGCTTCCAGGTGGACCGGGCGGTGGAGCGGGCCTTCAAGATGGAGGGGGAGGACTTCGACGCCGAGTTCCGGCGCTGGCTGCGCCGCAAGTACCTGCCGGAGCTGGTGCAGACCGGCGAGCCCGGGGACTTCGGCCGCATCTTCCGGATCCGCGACGAGCCCTCCGGCACCGAGATCTCGCCCACCGCGTCGCCGTCGGGCGACCTGGTGGCCTCCTTCTCGTACTACCAGGGCGACCTCGACGTCGTGCTGTTCGACACCGAGAAGCGGACCCTGATCCGCAACCTCACCAAGGGCTACTCCAACCAGTACCAGTACCTGGTCGCCCAGGAGCTGGCGCTGGGCCGGGCGATGGGGCGCGACCTCGCCTTCTCGCCCGACGGCAACACCATCGCCGTCTTCGCCAAGCGCGAGCAGGGGCGGAGCCTCGTGCTGCTCGACGTGCTCAACGGCGGCATGCGGCGGATCATCGACGACATGGGGGGCATCGAGCAGCAGCACGCCCCCTCCTGGAGCCCCGACGGCCGCCGCATCGCCTTCTACGGCAACCGGAACGGCCAGTTCGCCATCTTCGTCTACGACCTCGAGAGCGGCCAGATCACCAACCTGACCAACGACGCGGTCTATGACGGCGCCCCCACCTTCTCGCCGGACGGCAAGTCCATCGCCTTCCTCTCCGTGGTAGGCCAGGGCTTCGCCAAGCTGTTCCGCATGGACCTCGCCCAGCCGGGCCAGCGCTACCAGCTCACCACCGGCGACTCCAACGAGAACGACCCCATCTACTCGCCGGACGGCCAGCGGATCTACTACACGTCCGACCGCAACGGCCTGCAGAACATCTACAGCCTGGACCTGACGAGCGGCGAGGTCCGCCAGTACACCAACGTGGTGACCGGCGCCTTCATGCCGACCGTCCTGCGCGAGCCGCTGGGCGAGGAGCGCCTGGTCTACACCGGCTTCTGGAAGGGGGACTTCGGCCTCTACGTGACCGACGTCGACGAGCCGGTCACCGAGCCGACGCGGACGGAGCTGCCGGTCCAGCCTACCCAGGCCACCGAGCTGCCGGTCTTCGAGCCGGACATCCAGGTGACCCTGGACGACGCCAACAAGGAGCGGTACGGCGGCTTCAAGTTCTTCCTCGAGGACGCCGCCACCACCGTCGCCATCGACGACGACCAGAACTATCTGGGCCAGGTGGTCCTCACCTTCTCGGACTACCTGGGCGACCGGCGGATCATCGGCGCGTTCAGCTCGATCGAGAGCTTCTCCAACTTCGACGTGGTCTACGCCGACCTCGGCCAGCGGCTGCAGTGGCAGGTGCACCTGTTCGACGACCGAAGCTTCTTCATCGGCGAGGAGTTCGTCGGCACCGGCCGGATCGAGCGCGGCCGGGCGTACTTCAAGCAGACCGGCCTCGTCGGCTCCCTCGTCTATCCGTTCTCCTTCTACGCGCGGGCGGAGCTGGGAGCGGGCTACCTGCTGCGCGAGTTCCTGGCGCAGACCGAGGGCATCGATCCGGAGACCGGTGAGCTCGTTCCGGTCCTGGTCCCCATCGACGACAACTTCCCGATCATCCAGGGGGCCCTGGTGGGCGACTCCACCCGGTTCACCTCCTGGGGGCCGGTCGCCGGGCGGCGGTGGCGGCTGGACACCTCCTACGCCCCCGACCTCGAGGAGAGCGGCACGCTCTTCTGGAGCTCGGACCTCGACTTCCGGCAGTACATCCAGGTGACCCAACGCAGCAACCTGGCGCTCCGGGGCTTCTTCGGGTATGCCGAAGGCAACCAGCCGAACCCGTACTACTTCGGCGGCCTCGACACCCTGCGGGGCACGGACTTCCGGGACCTGTCGGGTGACCGCGCCTTCTTCGCCAATATCGAGTACCGGTTCCCGCTCATCGACGTGGTGGCGACGCCCATCGTCGTCTTCCAGGGGGTGCGCGGCGTCCTCTTCTTCGACGTCGGCGGCGCCTGGTACGACGGCTTCGAGGATTTCGACTTCTACGACTCGGAGGAGGGGCGTCTCGAGGACGCCATCGCGGCCTACGGCTGGGGTGTCACCATCCGGCTCTTCGGCCTCGACCTCAACTGGGACATGGCCAAGCGGTACGACTTCGACACGTCGGAGGACGGCTTCCGCACCTCCTTCTGGATCGGCACGCGCTTCTGACGTCCCGGTCCATCCCACCCTGATCCCACCTTGAAGAGAGAAGGGGGGCCTCACGGCCCCCCTTTTTCTTGGCGCGCCGCGGGTTTCTTCCCCTTTGACCAAGAGCAGGGATACAATCCTCGCTATATATGCGGATTCAGGTTCTCGGGAGCTATGGGGGCGAAAGCCCGGATTGCCGCATGACCTGCCTGCTGGTCAACGGCACGGTCGCGCTCGACGCGGGGTCGCTGTCGCAGGTGCTGCCGATCGAGCAGCAGGTGGAGGTGCGCTCGATCCTCCTCACCCACTCCCACATGGACCACACCAACTCGCTGCCGTTCTTCATCGAGAACGTCTTCGGCCGCGGCGAGGGGATCGACATCCACGCCTCGTCGCCGACGATCTACGCCATCCGCAAGTACCTGTTCAACAACGCCACCTGGCCGGACTTCACCCGCCTGCCCAACCACCTGCTGCCGTCGGTCCGCTTCCAGGAGCTCGAGAGCGAGGTGCCGCTGGTCCTCGACGGCGTCTCCTTCACGCCGATCCCGGTGGAGCACCTGGTGCCGACCCACGGCTTCCTCATCGAGGAGAACGGCGCGGCGGTCCTCTGGTCGAGCGACACCGGGCCGACCCAGCGCTTCTGGGAGGTGGCGAACCGCACCCCCAACCTCAAGGCGGTCTGCATCGAGACCAGCTTCGACAACTCCCTCCAGCCGATCGCCGACGTGTCGCTGCACCTCACCCCGCGGACGCTGGTGGAGGAGCTGCGCAAGCTGGAGAAGAAGGTGCCGGTCTTCATCCATCATCTGAAGCCCCCCTGCACCGCCCGCATCCGCGAAGAGCTCCGCCAGCTCAAGAACCCCGACCTGCAGCTCCTCGAACAGGGCAAGGAATACCGGTTCTGAGGGGATTCTGACGAGATAGGGGCGCACACCCAACGGGCAGGGTGTGGCGACTCCGGCTATACTACCCCTTGCAGTGCTCCCCTCCCTCCACAAGCTCTCCCGGAAGCGTCGCACCGCGGACGAGTGTGCGCAGGCGGCGTTCGATTTCGGCCCCGCGCCGGAGCCCGCCAAGCCGGTCGAGGCCCCTGCGCCGAAGGCGACGGTGCCCGCCGGGGCTCCTCCCCTGCGCGTCGGCGTCCTGGGGTCGGGGAGCGGCGGCAACGCCATGGTGGTGGAGTGCGGATCGCGGCGCATCCTCGTCGACGCGGGCTTCTCCGCGCGGGAGATCAAGCGCCGCCTGGCCTTCTTCGAGGTGGAGCCGGAGAGCCTCGAGGCCCTGGTCCTCACCCACGAGCACGGCGACCACTGCCGCGGCGCCGACCGGCTGGCCAAGAAGTACGGGCTGCCGGTCCTCGCCACCGCCGGGACCCTGCGCGAGACGCGGCTCGGCGAGCAGGCGACGCGCCAGGCCGAGGTGATCCGCTCCGGCGAGCCGCGCGAGGTGGCCGGCTTCCGCATCGAGCCGTTCGTCATCCCGCACGACGCCCGGGAGCCGGTCGGCTTCCTGATCGAGGACCCCTACGGCCGCCGCGTCGGGCTGGCGGCCGACCTCGGCTGCCGCACCCAGCTCGCCTGGGGGCGGCTCGCCGACCTCGACGTCCTGGTGCTCGAGACCAACCACGACCTCGACATGCTGCGCACCGGCCCGTATCCTTGGAGCCTGAAGCAGCGGGTCGCCGGGCGCCACGGCCACCTCTCGAACCGGGAGGCGGCCGAAGGGCTCCCCGAGCTGATCTGCGACCGCCTGCGCTGGGTGGTGCTCTACCACCTCTCCCGGACCAACAACCTCCCCGCCCTGGCCGCGGCCGCCGTGGGCGAGGTTCTCGACAGGGAGCGTTGCCCGGCGCAGATGGCCGTGACCGAGCAGGACCACCCGACACCGTGGTTGGAGGTGAATGCGTGAAAGCGAGAGTGACCGTCTATCCGCGCCGCGAGATCCTGGACCCGCAGGGCAAGGCGATCCGCGACGCGTTGTCCCGCGTCGGCTTCGTGGGCGTCGACGACGTCCGCGCCGGCAAGAGCTTCGAGATCTCCCTCGGCACCGACGATCCCGGCGAGGCCGACCGCCAGCTCCGCGAGATGTGCGAGAAGCTGCTCGCCAACACCGTCGTGGAGGACTACTCCGTCGAGCTCCTCCGCGGCGAGGGGGCCCGTTCATGAAGTGCGGCGTCGTCGTCTTCCCCGGCAGCAACTGCGATCACGACGTCTACCACGTCCTGAAGCACGTCCTCGAGCAGGACACCACCTTCCTCTGGCACCAGGACGACACGCTCAAGGGGTGCGACCTGGTGGTGCTCCCCGGCGGCTTCTCCTACGGCGACTACCTGCGCGCCGGCGCGCTCGCGGCCCTGTCGCCGGTGATGGGCGCCGTCCGCCGCCACGCCGAGGCGGGCGGCCTGGTGCTCGGGATCTGCAACGGCTTCCAGGTGCTGCTCGAGACCGGGCTCCTCCCCGGCGCGATGCGGCGCAACGCCAACCTCCGCTTCCAGTGCCGGGACGTGCTCCTCAAGGTGGAGCGCAACGACCTCCCGTTCACCCGCCACTACGAGCCGGGGCAGGTGATCCGCATCCCCATCGCCCACGCCGAGGGGAACTACGAGGACACCGAGGAGCGGCTCGACGCCCTGGAGGCGGCGGGGCAGGTGGTCTTCCGGTACGTCACCCCGGACGGCATCCCCGGCGCCCCCGGCTCCGAGTGGAACCCCAACGGCGCGGCGCGGGCCATCGCCGGCGTCTGCAACCCGCAGGGCAACGTCCTCGGCCTGATGCCCCACCCGGAGCGCTGCTCCGAGCCGATCCTCGGCGGCACCGACGGCCTCGCCC
>DASPJI010000719.1:0-5946 GCA_035628695.1 Thermoanaerobaculia bacterium
GGAGTTGTCGATCAGCTCCACCACCCGCACGGGGATGTCGGTCACCCGTTCCACCCGCCGGAGGGTCTGCCGCACGCCGTCCTCGGCCACCTGGAAGTCGCCGCCCGCCAAGCCCTCGACCGGCCGGCCGGCCTCGTCCATCACCGCGGTGTACAGCTCCACCAGGCGGACGTCCATGGCGTCCGGCGACTCGGGGGCGTTGAGGATCACCACGTCCTCGGAGGAGAGGCCGTCGCTCAGGTAGGCCACCGCCCGCACGTAGCCCGCCGAGGCGTCCTTGCCCGGCAGCGCGATGGGCTGGGAGAAGGGCGGCTGGTAGAGCGTCGCCACCAGGTCTTCGTTGAAGTAGAACTCCACCCGCTCGACGCTCTGCCCCGCCGGCGGCTCGACCTCGGCCCGCGCCCGCAGGCTCCGCCGGTAGGCCCGGTCCGGCCGCGGCTCCAGCAGTTGGACGGCGAACCGCTGGGCGCCGGCGTTCAGGGCCAGCTCGTCGGCCGCGAGGACCCGGCCGTCGCGGCTCAGCCCCTCCACCCGCAGCGTCCGCGAGCGCGGCACCGGCCCGAGGTCGAGGGTCACCGCGTACGGCGGGCGGTTGCGGGTGAGGATCCGCCGGCCGTCGAGCAGGAAGGCGACGCGGTCGACCCGCTCGCTCTCGGGGAGGTCCGGCTGCTCGTCGATCCGGGCCTCGAAGCGGATGTTGCCGATCAGCAGGTTGTCGGCGGGCCCGAAGAGGTGGAGCCCGGGCTCGCGCGCTCCGAGGGAGGCGGCGGCCTCGGAGTAGAGGCCGGCCATGTCGGGGAGGCCGGGGGCACCGTCCGGAGCGGAGTGGGGCGCCGCCGGAGGCGCCAGGGCCCGAGCCACCTTCCCCTGCGGCCCCGGGACGGCGAGCTCCCGCTCGCCCTGGAAGGAGCTCTTGGAAAAGAGGTTCTCCAGCTTGATCCGCAGGTGATAGAAGCCGGGCAGGAGGTAGCGCTCGAAGGCCAGGGGGATGCCCTGCCCCTCCACGGCTTCGGGGTGGACCCGGAACTTGTACCGGAAGCTCTCCAGCACCTCGCGGTCGCGCAGCACCTGCCCGGTGAGCACGAGGTCCTGGGCGCCGCCCGCCCCCGCCGCCGCCGTCATCGGCAGGGGAGGACGGAGCGAGCCCGGCGGGACGGTCATCATGACGCGCACCACCCGCCGCTCCTCCACCTGCCCGGGGTAGTCCACCTGCAGCCCGGCGTCGAAGGTCCCGGACGGAGCCTCACCGGCCGGCACCGCCGGTACGAGAGCCACGAGGCTCTCGTACCAGTCCGCCTGCCGGGGCTTGGGCCGCAGGAGCGCCCGCTCGACGGAGCTCCGGTAGTGCTCCGCCCCCACCATCTTCAGCCACAGCAGCTCCGGCGCCAGCCTCTCGCCGCCGCTGCACTGGGCGCTGGCCGGCAGCGTGTCGCCGGCAGGCCGCCAGATCCGGGCCGGCCCCTGCGCCTGCCGCTCGAAAACGACCAGCGACCGGTGCTTGACGCGGAACCGCGGCTCATAGGCCCAGAGCTCCAGCTCGCCCGCGATCCCCTCGCAGCGGGCGGTGAACCCGGAGGACGGCTCCCCCTGGAGCAGGAAGACGCGGGAGCGGTCGTCGTCCAGCGTCCCCCAGCGGCTCCGCGCCTCGGCGAGGCCGCTCGACCAGCGCTCCTGGAGCTCGTTGCGCGGCGTCTCCGGGAAGGGGTCGCGGACCTGCCAGAAGCGCTCGGCGAAGGCGCGGCGCTCGGCGTCGCCGGGGAGGGCGAGGAACGCCTCGCGCTCCTTCGGCGCGATCAGGAGGCCGACGTCCCGCAGCCACTGCTGCCAGGTGTCGCCGGGGCTCGTGGATTGGGCGTGGACGGGGGACAGGACGGAAACGACGGCCAATACAACCAAGGCAGACGCTTTGTACATCTTTCTCACTCTCTCCCGGGAGGAGTCGGCGAGCCATCGCGGAGCCACGGCTCCGCTTCCGGCTTTCTCCGGGGATGCAGCAAGAAATATGCCCCTGGGGCCCCTGGGGGACGCCGCGCCGGCCGTCCCGCCCGACCACACCACCCCTTCTCCGGACTGAGACATAATTCCGGACGGACTCCAGCCACGGGGGAGGAGCGAGATGGCCCGTCTGGGCAAGCGCAGCAAGATCATCAAACGTTACCACAAACCGGGCACCGCGCCGGGTACCCTCCGTCCGCTCGAAGAGCCGGGTCCCGGCGCCGAGCCGTTGCGGGTGACGGTCATGGACTACGGGCCGCAGGGCCTGGTCGAGAAGGCCATCGACAAGGTGGAGGACCTCGCCGCCTTCCACAAGACGCCGTCGGTGACCTGGATCAACGTCGAAGGGCTGAACGACCTCCCCTTCCTGGAGGGGCTGGGCAAGCTCTTCGGCTTCCACCCCCTGGCCCTGGAGGACGTGCTCAACTGCGGCCAGCGCCCCAAGGTGGAGGACTACGGCTCCTACCACTTCATCGTCTTGAAGTCGCTGCGGCTCAAGCCCGACGGCAAAGACAAGGACAAGGAGAAGGATCAGGACGGGTTGGAGCTGGAGCAGATCAGCTTCTTCCTGGCGGGCAACTTCGTCATCACCCTCCAGCAGTTCCACGGCGACTCGTTCGACGCGGTCCGCGAACGCATCCGCCGGGGTAAGGGGCAGATCCGCAGGATGGGGCCGGACTACCTCGCCTACGCGCTGATCGACGCCCTGGTCGACGAGTTCTTCCCGGTGCTCGAGAGCTACGGCGAGCGCATCGAGGCGCTGGAGGACGCCCTGGTCACCGACCCCACCACCGAGACCCTCCACGAGATCCATCAGGTCAAGCGCGACCTGCTCCTGCTGCGCCGCACCGCCTGGCCGGAGCGCGACCTCCTCAACAGCCTGCTGCACGAGGAGTCGGACATCATCCGGCCCGAGGTCCAGGTCTTCCTGCGCGACTGCTACGACCACACGATCCAGGTGATCGACATGATCGAGACCTACCGCGACCTGGCGGCGGGCCTCCTCGACGTCTACCTGTCGAGCGCCAGCAACCGCCTCAACGAGGTGATGAAGGTGCTGACCATCATCTCGACCATCTTCATCCCGCTGAGCTTCGTCGCCAGCCTGTACGGCATGAACTTCACCCACATGCCGGAGCTGGACGAGCCCTGGGGCTACCCCGCCGTCCTCGCCGTGATGTTCGTCACGGGCGTGTCGATGGTGGTCTACTTCAAACGCAAGAAGTGGTTCTGAGGCCTAGCGGGGCGGCGCCGGGGCCGGGCCGTCCTCCTGCCTCTCCTCCCGTGGCGGCACCGGCGGCGGCGGCGGGAGACGGTCGTCGGGCAGGATGACCTCGGGCAGCGGCAGGGCGCGCTGCGGCGGCAGGAGCAGGCGGGGGCCGGCCGGGCTCGCCGGGGGAGGCGGGGTCCGCGCGGCCCTCCCCCTGGCGGCCGGCGCGGCGGGAGGTGGCGGCGCGCTCGGCCGGGGCGCCAGCTCCCGGGCCAGCGCCGCGCCGAAGCCCTCCAGATCCCGGCGGTCGTCGCTGGAAGGCGTCTCCCCTCCCCGCCCGGCGAAGACCAGCCGCGGGCTCAGCCCCACCGGCCCGGCCTGGGAGGCGGCCTGGAACGCCGCCAGACGGTCGAAACGGGCGTAGAGCCAGGCCAGGGGGCCCGGCGCCAGGCGGCCGGAGATCGGGTTGTTCCCGCCGCAGCGGCCGGTACGGACCTCACCGGAGAGGTAGACCGCCACCTCGTCACAGCCGCTGCCGGCGACCCGCTGCCAGGTGAGGGCCAGGCCGTAGCCGGAGCCCGGCTCCACCCCGCCGGCCTCGGCCGCCACCTGGCGCGCCCACTCGAAGATCATCCGCCGGTCCCCCGGAGTCGGCTTGACCGCCCCCTGGCCGCGGAGCTCCAGCACGCCGCCGCCGGCGCGGAGCCGGAACGGCGCGTAGGTGCGGGTGAAGACGAGGAGCTCGCGGCCGCGCTCCGGCTCGGCGAAGAGGTAGCGGCGCGCCTGCCCGTCCACCGGCCCGATGGCGATCATGCCGGCGCCGATCTTCACCACCTCCCCGCCGGGGCCGTGGGCCCGTCGCCAGACGAGAGCCCAAGGGTCGTCCGCCTTCCGCGCCTGCCCGGCCGCGGGCGTCCCCCCGGCGGGCGCCGCCGCCCGCCCGGGCCGGGAGGCTCCGTCCGGCGCGCAGCCCGCGAGGAGAACCAGGACCAGGAGGGCCGCGAGGACGCGCGGGGCCCTCCAGGTCATAGCAGCCTCCCCCCCAGCAGCAGGTTGGCGAACGAGAAGTAGATGATCAGGCCGGTGACGTCCACCAGCGTCGCCACGAAGGGGGCCGAGGCGCTGGCCGGATCGAGCCCGAGCCGGCGCAGCAGGAACGGCAGGCTGGAGCCGGCGAGCGTGCCCCACATCACGACCCCGAGGAGGCTCAGGCCGACGGTGAGGCCGATCTGCAGGGCGTGCTCGCCGTAGGTGCCGAACGCCTGCTCCCAGACCACCACCCGCAGCAGGCCGAGCACCCCCAGGATGCTCCCCAGGCCGAGGCCGGCGACGACCTCGCGGCGCACCACCCGCCACCAGTCGCGCACCCGCACCTCGGCGAGCGCCAGGGCGCGCACGATCAGCGTCGAGGCCTGGGAGCCCGAGTTGCCGCCGCTGCTGATGATCAGCGGCACGAAGACCGCCAGCACCACGGCCCGGGCGATGGCGTCCTCGTAGAAAGCCATGGCCGAGGCGGTGAGCATCTCGCCGACGAACAGGATCGACAGCCACCCCGCCCGCTTGCGGATCATCTCCCCCAGGCCGACCTGCAGATAGGGGGCGTCGAGCGCCGCCGAGCCGCCCATCTTCTGCATGTCCTCGGTGGCCTCCTCCTCGATGACGTCGGCGATGTCGTCGAAGGTGACGATACCCTTCATCCGCCCCTCGGCGTCGACCACCGGCAGCGCCACGAAGTCGTGCCGGGCCAGCAGATGGCTGACGCTCTCCTGGTCCATCTGCTCCTCGACCGACACCAGGCCGGTCTGCATCACCTCGGAGACCCGGGCGTTGCCGGGGGCGGCGAACAGGTCGCGCAGCGAGATCACCCCCAGCAGGCACTGCCGGGGATCGAGCACGTAGGCGTAGTGGAGGGTCTCCACGGTCTGCGCCTGCTTGCGCAGGTAACCGATGGCCTCGTCGACCGTCATCTCGGGGCGGACGCGGGCATAGCGCGGGCTCATCAGGCCGCCCGCGTCGTCCTCTTCATAGGCGAGGAGGGCGCTCACCTCCTGGCGGGCCGGCGCGTCGAGGAGGGAGAGCAGCTCGGCCCTGACCTCCGGGGTCGCCTCCTGCAGCAGGTCGGCGGCGTCGTCCGGCGCCAGCAGCCGCATCCACGACCGCCGCGCCGCCGCGGGCAGTCCGAGGAGGAGGGCGAGCTGGTCGGCCGAGCGCAGCTCCAGGAAGAAGTCCTCGGCCTCCTCGCGCACCAGGAAGCCGAAGCTCTCCAGCCGCTCGGCCGGAGAGAGGAGCCCCCAGGCCTCGCGCAGCTCGTCGGGGGTGATCAGGGTCGTCGCCATGGGTGGAGCCTCGGTCCGCACGCCGTCGCACTCGGCATGGGCTAACATATCCCGCCCCAGGCCGCCAGAGAAGGTGCCGGAGAAGGATCGGCGGGGAAGTAAAATACGGCGGCGGAGGCGCGAGGAAATCACCCCATCATGGACGGAATGGACGGCATGACCACCCTGAGGCTGCGGATCAACGGCGAGGACCGGACCGTCGTCTTCCCCACCCATCACTCCCTGCTCGAGGTGCTGCGGGAGGAGTGCGGCCTGACCGGCACCAAGCACGGCTGCGAGCTGGGCGAGTGCGGCACCTGTGCCGTGCTGGTGGACGGCCGCCCCATCCTCTCCTGCCTGTCGCTCGCCGCCGAGATGGGCGGGCGGGCCATCGAGACCGTCGAGGGGCTGCAGAACGGCAACGCG
>DASPJI010000720.1:0-3109 GCA_035628695.1 Thermoanaerobaculia bacterium
GGAGCTGCTGCGGGAGAACGGCGGGCTCTCCGGGCTGGTGGGGACGGGGCCGCTCTCGCTACGGCGGCGCGGCCTCGGGCCGGCCAAGGCCGCGAGCCTGCTGGCGGCGGTCGAGATCGGCCGCCGGCTCGCCCGTGACCAGCTCCTGGACCGCGAGCCTCTGTCGCGTCCGGCTGAGGTGGCGCGCTACCTCTCCCTGCGCTATCGCCAGCGCGACCAGGAGGTACTGGGGGCACTGTTCCTGGACAAGAAGAAATGCCTGCTGGGAGAGAGGGAGATCTACCGCGGCACCCTCGACCGGGCGGCGGTGGAGCCCAGGGAGATCCTCAAGGAGTGCCTGCTGCGCGGCGCGGCCGGGGTTCTCATCTTCCATACCCACCCGAGCGGCGATCCGTCACCCAGCAACGACGACATCCTGTTCACCCAGCATCTCGCCCGAGCCGCATCGGTGATCGGGATCACGCTGGTCGATCACATGGTGCTCGCCAGCTCGGGCCGCTGGGTTTCCCTCAAGGAACGGGTCGCGTGGTAGCCTAACCGGCCCATGGCGCACTATCACCTCGACTGCTTCAGCGGACTCGCCGGCGACATGTTCCTGGGTGCCTGTCTGGACCTGGGGATGCCGCTGGAGGTGCTCACCGACACGGTGGCCCGCCTGGGCCTGCCGGGCGTCTCGGTCGAGGCGCGCAAAGCCATGCGCGGCGGCTTCACCGGTACCCGCTTCCGGGTCCTCCGGGATAGCCGGCCTATCGAGGGGCCCGATCCGGAGGAGCAGCAGCATCATCATCACGAGCACCACCACCACCACCACCATCATCCTCATGATCATGGCCACGGCCATCATCAGCACCATGATCACGGCCATGACCACCATCACCATGATCATGACCACGGGCACCATCACCACCACGAGCACGGCCGGGACCTGCCGGCGATCCGCCGGCTGATTCAGGAGAGCGGCCTGGCGGGACCGGTCCAGGAGCGGGCGCTGCGGCTGTTCCAGCGGCTGGGGGAGGCGGAGGCGAAGGCGCATGGGATGCCGATCGAGCAGGTCCATTTTCACGAGGTCGGGGCGGTGGACTCCATCATCGACCTGGTGGGGGCTGCGGCGGCCATCGAGCACTTGGCGCCGGAGCGCATCACCTGTGGGCCGGTCAACGTCGGGAGCGGCACGGTGCGGACGGCCCACGGCGAGCTCCCGGTGCCGGCGCCGGCCACGGCCGAGCTGCTGCGGGGGGTGCCCATCTTCGGCGGCCCTGGCGGCGAGCTGACCACTCCCACGGGCGCCGTGCTCCTGGCCGAGCTGGTGAACGAGTTCGTGGAGGCCCCGGCTTTCATCCTCGATCGGGTGGGGTATGGGCTGGGGAAGAAGCATCTGCCGCACCAGCCCAACGCCACGCGCCTGCTGGCCGGCAAGGGGACGCAGGTACGGCCGGAGGTGATGGTCGTCGAGTGCGAGGTGGACGACCTGCCGGGGGAGGCGTTCGGCTTCCTGATGGAGCGCCTGCTCGAAGCCGGGGCCCTGGACGTCTATTTCACCCCGGTGCAGATGAAGAAGAACCGCCCGGGGACCCTGGTCACCCTACTCTGCCGCCGCCAGCAGCTCGAGCCGTTGGCGGGCGTCCTTCTCATGGAATCTGGCTCGCTTGGATGCCGTTATTACTTAGCGTCGCGTTTCGAAGCGGAGCGCGATGTGGTGGATGTGGAGACGCCGTACGGGGCGGTGCGGGTCAAGCGCGCCCGTCTCGATGGCCATCCCCTCGCCACCGCGCCCGAGTTCGAAGACTGCCGGCGGCTGGCACTCGCCGCCGGCGTGCCTCTGCGCGATGTCTATCGCGCCGCCCTTACCGCTGCGGGCTCGGTCGGCTCCGGTCAGTGGCGTTAGTCGAAGGAAAGCGAGTCCAGGATGTCTGTGAACGAGACGGAGACGGCGGCCCAGGGCCGCCTGGAGCTGGGCCTTGCCGGAGAGGGGGCTCTCCGCTGGGCCGTGGTGAACGTGACCGACGTGGTCGAGGAGGCGCGGGAGCGGCTGGACCTCTCGCCGGTGGCCGCGGCGGCGCTGGGACGGTCCCTCGCTGCGGCGGCGCTGCTGCTGCGCATGTCCACCAAGACTCCGACCCGGCTGGTGTTGGAGGTGCGGGGGGACGGCCCCCTCGGCCGCGTCCTCGCCGAGGTCGACCAGGACGGGAACCTGCGCGGCATGGTGGGCAACGCCCACGTGGACCTGCCGCCCACGCCGGCCGGCAAGCTGGACGTCGGGGCGGCCGTCGGGAGTGGTTTCCTCCGCGTGCTCCGCGAGCACGAGGGGGGGAGCTATCACAGCCAGGTGGAGCTGGTGAGCGGCGAGATCGGCGACGACGTCGCCCACTACCTGGAGCAGAGCGAGCAGAGCCGCTCGGCCGTGCTCCTCGGCGTGCTCGCCAAGCCGAGCGGCATCGCCGCCGCCGGCGGAATGATCATCGAGGTCCTGCCCGGCGCGCCCGACGAGGTCGTGCAGCAGCTCGAGAGCAACATCGCCGGCACCATCGGCGTGAGCCACCTGGTGGAGGCCGGCGGCATCCCCTACGTCGTCGACACGCTGCTCGCCGGCATGGACCGCACGGTCAAGGAGACGCGGCCTCTCCGGTTCCGCTGCCGTTGCAGCCGCGAGCGCCTGCTGCACCACCTTATCCTGCTGTCGACCGACGACAAGGATCACCTGAGCGAGGAGGACGGCTCCATCGAAGCGGACTGTGTCTTCTGTGGCGCCCACTACCGGTTCGCCACCGAGGAGCTGAACCCTCGTCCCAACTGACATAGAATCCCCCCTCCCATGGCCTCCTTCTACGTCACCACCCCGATCTACTACGTGAACAGCCTGCCCCACATCGGGCACATCTTCACGACCACCGTGGCCGACGTTCTGGCCCGCTACCGGCGCATGGCCGGCGAGGAGGTCTACTTCCTCACCGGCACCGACGAGCATGGCCAGAACATCGAGCGTGCGGCCCAGAAGGAGGGGATCGCGCCGATCGAGCTCGCAGACCGTGTCGTGGCCCAGTACCGCGAGTTGCGCGGCCGGCTCGGCTTCTCGAATGACGACTTCATCCGCACCACCGAGGAGCGCCAC
>DASPJI010000721.1:0-2366 GCA_035628695.1 Thermoanaerobaculia bacterium
GGGCGGCGGACCTGCATGTCTTCGCGCCGGGTGGTGGCGAGCTGCCGGTGCGGGTCGAGCCCTGGCTGCCGCGCGCCGAGCGGCGCGAAGCCGTGGTCACCGACGTCCAGAAGACCGATACCGGCTGGACGCTGCTCCTCGACACCGGCACCGAGCGCCTCTCTCACGACGGCCTGCTCTTCGACTTCGACCGGGCCACCACCGTTCCCGCCGTGCGTCTCGAAGGGAGCGCGGACGGCGAGGTCTGGCGCCCGCTGGCAGTGGGCGACCTGTTCCGGGTGGGGGAGGAGCGCGGGCTGCAGCGGATCTCCCTCTCCTATCCGGCGAGCCCGGACCGCTACCTGCGGCTCGCCTGGCCGGAGGCCGGCGGCTACCCGCGGGTCTCGCGGGTCGAGGTGGAGACGGCGCCCGGCCCCTCGGTCACCCTGACCACCCGCGACGTCGCCTGCGAGCCGCGCCAGGGCGCCGCTGTCTCCGGAGTGGTCTGCCAACTGGCCTTGCCGGCCCCCGGCCAGATCCTCCGCCACATCACTCTGGAGATCGAGGGCTCCGGGACCGTCGGCTATCTGCTGGACGAGCCGCGCGACGCCCGCTGGCAGCCGCTCGCCCGGGGCGTCTGGCAGCGGGCTGCCGGCGGCGGTGCCGCCAGCCGGCACCGCCTGCTGGACGATCCGCGGGAGGTCGCCGGCTCCACCCTCCGGCTGCAGCTCCACGGCCCTGGTGAACCACCGGAGCTGGTGAGCTTCGGAGTCGAGATGGCGGTGCAGACCGTGGTCTTCGAGGCCGGCGAGCCGGGGCTCTACACCCTGGCCTACGGCGGCACCGCCCGCCGCGCGACGGGGTACGAAGGGGACGGAGCGGCGGCGTGGGTCGAAGCCGGACCGGAGACGGCGCATCCGGTGCCGCCGCTGCCGCCGCCGCTGGCCCAGATCGCGGCGCCGGGCGCGCGCCTCCCCAGGGCGCGCTTCGCCGCGTCCTGGGACGTGGTGGCGCCGTCGGCCCGGCCCGGAGACCTGGTGCGGCTGGAGATCCCGGACGCGGTCTACGGCACCGCCCGGGACGACCTGGGGGACCTGCGGCTCGAGATGGCCGGCCGGCAGATCCCCTTCTTCCGTTGGTCGCCGCCCGAGCCGGCGCCGGCCGGCGCGCGGGAGGACGCGCGGCCGGCCGAGAGCGGCGAGGAGGGGGAGAGCCAGATCGGGCTCTCGCTGCCGGTCTCGGGCCTGCCGCTGACCGAGCTCGACCTGTGGATCGGCGCCCGCCCCCTCCGCCGTCCGGTGACCGTGCGCTCCGTCGACAACCGGCGGCGTTCCTCTCGGCAGGAGGAGACCCTGGCCCGGGAGACCTGGGAGTGCACCCCCGAGCCGCCGCTCCCCTGCCGGGCGCTGCTCCCCCTGTCGCCGCTGCCGAGGACCGCGTCGGGGCTGCTCACCGTGCGCTTCGAGGACGGCGACGACCCGCCGCTCTCCGGCCTCGACCTCGAGCTGTGGCGGCGGCGCGACGTGCTGCTCTTCGCCTGGCCCCCCGATCAGACAGCCAAGGGGCCGGTCCGCCTCCTGGCCGGGGCCGAGAGCCTCGGCGCGCCGGACTACGACCTCGCCGCTCTGGGAGACGTCTTGCTCTCCCGCGCCTGGCAGCCGGCCGAGCTCGACCTCGCCGGCACCCTCGGACCGGGCGAGGCCCCCTGGTGGAGCCGCTGGGTCATGCCGGTGGCGCTGATCGTGGCGGGGACCTTTCTCTTACTGCTGCTGCGGCGGATCCTCTCCAACTCCTGAAGCAGCGAAGGGGCCACCCGCGCGGCGGGCAGCCCCTCCACCTCGATCCCGGGACGGGATCAGCAGGCGTTCGAGGCTCTGAAGATCGGATAGGAGCAGCTCCCCCCCACGCGGGACTGGCAGGTCCGCGAGGAGTACGAGACGTTGGTCTCCTGATAGGTCACGGTGCCGTTGCAGGATTCGGTGCGGCGGAGGGTGTAGTGCTTGAACTGGTACGTGGTCGACTGGTACCACTCGCCCGACTGGAAGTCGTTCTCCCACAAGCTCTCCAGGCACTCGGAATACCCGTACGTGATGCCGATGATGTCGGTCTTGTTGGTGCTGGTGATGCTCTTGGGCTCGTAGCAGACGGTGGGGCAGGACGAGAGGCAACCCTGCCACTGCGCATCGCAGCGGCTGCAGTCGCCGTAGTCACAAGGGCAGGCGTCATAGTCGGCCGAGCACTGCTCCCAGCACCATTGCTCCGGATGGAGCCCCTTCTGGAAAAGAGGCGCCAGGGGATCCGGAGAGGCGGCGGGGGTCATGGTACCGGTCAGGTCCCGGACCTCCGAAGGCGCCGCGGCCGGACGGAGCGAGCGCTTGATGCCCCGG
>DASPJI010000722.1:0-8642 GCA_035628695.1 Thermoanaerobaculia bacterium
AACTCGCCCGGTTCCAGGTCCGTGGCCTGCGCGACCATCAGCGTGAGCAGCGCGTATGACGCGATGTTGAACGGCACGCCGAGGAAGACGTCGGCGCTGCGCTGGTAGAGCTGGCACGAGAGCCGGCCCCGGCCGACCCAGAACTGGAACAGGGCATGGCAGGGGGGGAGCTTCATCTCGTCGATCTGGGCGACGTTCCAGGCCGAGACCACGTGGCGGCGCGAGTCCGGATTGCGGCGGATCTGCTCGACCACCTGCGAGATCTGATCGATGGCACCGCCGTCGGGAGTGGGCCAGGCGCGCCACTGCCGGCCGTAGACCGGTCCCAGCTCGCCGTTCTCGTCCGCCCACTCGTCCCAGATGGTGACGCCGTTCTCCTGGAGAGGCCGGACATTGGTGCTGCCGGACAGGAACCAGAGCAGCTCGTGGATGATGGAGCGGGTGTGCAGCTTCTTCGTGGTCAGCAGGGGGAAACCCGCCGCCAGGTCGAAACGCATCTGGTACCCGAAGACACTCAAGGTGCCGGTGCCGGTCCGGTCGCTCTTCTCGATACCTTGATCCAGGATGTGCTGGAGCAGGTCGAGGTACTGGCGCATGCGCGGCACTCTAACATGGCCGGGATATCATCTTGGGCGGCCGGCGTCCCGCCGTGCCCGTCTGGAAAGAGGGGGGTCTATGAGCAAGTCGATCGGGTGTCTGCTCGCCATTGGTGCCGTGGTGCTGCTCGCGGTTCTCTACGGCGTCGGGGTGTACAACGGCCTGGTGGGGGCCGAGCAGGCGGTGGAGGCCCAGTGGGCCCAGGTGGAGGCCGCCTACCAGCGCCGCGCCGACCTGATCCCGAACCTGGTGGCCACGGTCCGCGGGTCCGCCGCCTTCGAACGGGAGACGCTCGAGGCCGTCGTCCAGGCCCGCAGCCGCGTCGGGCAGATCAGCGCCCAGGTGGGCAGCGAGATCTTGAACGACCCGCAACGCTTCGAGCAGTTCCAGCAGGCCCAGGAGGGGCTCAACTCCGCCCTTGGGCGGCTGATCGCGGTGGCCGAGAGCTATCCCCAGCTGCAGTCCACGACCGCGTTCCGGGACCTCATGGTCCAGCTCGAGGGGACGGAGAACCGGATCACCGTCGAGCGCAACCGCTTCAACGAGGTGGCCCAGGGCTACAACACCCGGGTCCGGCGCTTCCCGGCGGCGCTCTTCGCCGGCATGTTCGGCTTCGAGCCCAAGCCCTACTTCCGGTCGCAGCCGGGGGCAGAGACCGCCCCGCGGGTCGATTTCGGCACGGCTCCGCGCTGACAGGAGGCCGGCGGCTCAACGCGGAATACGTCTGGCACGTATATGTTAGTGAAGAGATGATGATCGGACGCTCCCTCTCCCTGCTGTTCCTCGCCCTGCTCTGGCTCGGGATCGCCGGCGGCTGCGCCGGCCCCAGCGGCGCCGAGGGGGAGCGGTCCGGCTCAGGCGCGGCCGGTGGCGCCGAGATGGCGGTCCGCCGGGGAGACCTCCAGGAGCGGATGCTGGTGACCGGCGAGCTGGTGGCGGAGCAGGCCGCGCCGCTCGACGTCCCCCGGACCCGCGCCTTCCAGCTCCAGATCCGCTGGATCGCCGAGGACGGCACGCCGATCAAGGCCGGGCAGCCGGTGGTGGAGTTCGACAACTCCTCGTTCGCCTCGGACCTGGAGGAGAAGAAGCTGTCGGTCTCCGAGGCGGTCAACGAGCTGGCGCGCATGCAGGCGGAGGGGGAGAGCAACCTCTCCGAGAAGGCCTTCGTGGTGCAGGAGAAGCGGACCGCGCTGGAGAAGGCCCGCACCGAGGCCGTGGTCCCCCGCGACCTCCTCACCTTGCGGGAGTACCAGGAGCGGCAGAGCGCCCTCGAGCGCGCCGAGGTGGAGCTCGCCAAGGCGGAGAAGGACCTCGCCGCCTTCCGACAGACCCAGGCCGCCGACCTCGAGGTCAAGCGTATCGACCTCGAGCGGTCGCGGCGCGAGATCCAGGAGGCCGAGCGCGCCATCCAGGTCCTCGCCGTGCGGTCCCCCCGCGACGGTCTGGTGCTCGCCAGCGAGCACCCCTGGGAGGGCCGCAAATTCCAGGAAGGGGATACGGTCTGGCCGGGCATGACCGTGGCCTCCATCCCCGACCTCTCGTCGCTGCGCGTCGAGGCCGCCCTGCCCGACGTGGACGACGGCCGGGTGCGCCCCGGCATGCGCGTCGTCTGCTACCTCGACGCCTATCCGTCTCTCGCCTTCCCGGGCCGGGTCGTGGAGATCGCGCCCGTGGCCCGCGAGTCCGCCTACAACTCGCTGCGGCGCTACTTCGCCATGAAGGTGGACCTCGACCGTGTCGACACCGGACGGATGCGCCCGGGCATGTCGGTGCGGGTGGAGGTTCTCGGCCGTGGCGTCAAGGACGCGCTGCTGGTGCCGCGCGCCGCCCTGGACCTCTCCGGCAAGTCGCCGCGGGCCCTCCTGGCGAGCGGCGGCGCGACGCCGGTGCGTCTGCGCCTCTGCACCGCCACCACCTGCGCGGTCGAGGGCCTCCAGGTAGGGACGCGGCTCCGCTCCGCCACCTCTTCGAATGACGCTGGCGCGGGGAGGACCGGATGACGCCGCGGGGGAAGCGGATCGGCCTCCTCGTCGCCTTGGCCGTGCTGGCCGCGGTCGCCGTGGCCGGCTGGGTCTTCAGCGGCCGGAGCGCCGCCGCCGATGGAGAGGACTGGGTGGAGGTCCAGCGCGAGGACCTGGTGACCGGCGTCGAGGTCTCCGGCACCCTGGGCGCCGTGCAGAGCGTGCAGCTCGGCCCGCCGCAGGTCCCCGGCCTCTACGACTACAAGCTCGCCTTCATGGCCCCCGAGGGGATGGAGGTCCGTCAGGGACAGCCGGTGCTCGGCTTCGACTCCTCCGAGCTGGAGCGCACGCTGCTCGAGAAGATGGCCGAGCGGGACCAGGCCCAGACCGAGCTCGAGAAGCGCCAGACCGACCTCGACCTGCAACTCGGCGAAGCGCGGATGCAGCTCGCCGAGGCCGAGGCCACCCAACGCCGCGCCGCTCTCAAGGCGGACGTCCCCGCCGATCTGGTGGCCGGCAACGAGCTCCAGCAGAACAAGGCCGACCTCGAGCTGGCCGAGAAACGCATCGCCTTCAACAAGGAGCGGCTGGTCCTGCGCGAGCGCCAGGGGCGGGCCGAGCTGGACGCCTTGCGCAACAAGCGCGACCGGGCCGCGCAGCGGGTGGCCGAGACCGAAGCGGCCATCCAGAAGATGACCATCGTGTCGCCCCGCGACGGCACCGTGGTCTACATCTCCAACCGCGGCGAGAAAAAGAAGGTGGGGGACACCTGCTGGAACTCGGAGAAGGTGATCGAGATCCCCGACCTGCGCCGGATGAAGGCCGAGGGGCAGGTGGACGAGGCGGACGCCGGCCGGGTCGAGGTGGGCCAGCCGGTGCGTCTGGCCCTGGACGCCCATCCGGACGTGACCTTCACCGGCCGCGTGCGCGCCATCCGCGGCGCCGTCGGCAGGAAGTCCCGTTTCAATGCCCTCAAGGTGGTCGCCCTGGAGCTGGAGCTCGACCGCACCGATCCGCAGCGCATGCGTCCGGGCATGCGGTTCCTCGGCACCATCGAGATCGACCGCGCTCCGGAGGCGCTGGTGATCCCCGCCGAGGCGGTGGCCAATCGCGCCGGCGGTCCGGTGGTCTACCGGCGCGGGCGCTGGGAGGCGGAGGAGGTCCCGGTCAAGCTGGGCCGCAGGAACGAGCGGCTGGTGGAGGTCCTGGACGGCCTCTCGGCCGGTGACCGGGTGCTGCGGCGCCCGCCGGCGGGGGAGGACGCGTGAAGCTGTCCCTTCCCCGGCAGCGGCGGGGCCTCCTGCTGGTGCTGCTGCTCGCCCTGGTCCTGGTGGTGGGTGTGGGCCCCTTCCTCCCCCTCGCCGGCTCGCTGGGGAGCGGCCGCTTCGGCGACGTCCCCCTCTATCGCGTGCAGCGCCAGGCGTTCGAGCGGCGGGTGCCCGCCCAGGGTGAGCTGCGGGCGGTGCGCGCCACGCCGATCAACGTGCCGAGCGACGCGCCCGGCCCCTTCCGTATCGCCTGGCTGGCGCCCGACGGCAGCCGCGTCAAGGCCGGCGAGGTGGTGGTGCGCTTCGACTCCAGCGAGATCGAGAAGACCCTGATCAACGCCGAGGCGGACCTGGCGAGCGCCCGCTGGCGCTCGCAGAAGCAGCGCGTCCACGGCTCGGCCCAGGTGGAGAAGCTGGAGCGCGACCTGCAGCTTGCCCGCATGGAGCTCGACAACGCCCGCCAGTTCCAGAAGAAGGACGCGCAGATCTTCTCGCGCAACGACATCATCGAGTCGGAGATCGACAGCGACCTCGCCCAGCACCGGGAGAGGCACGCCCGCGAGGCCCGCCGCACCGAGGAGTCGCTCTCGTCCTCGGAGCTGCAGCTCATCGCCATCGACATGCGCCAGGCCGAGCTCAAGATCCAGCAGGCCCGCCAGGCGTTGACCGCGCTGGCCGTCACCGCGCCGCACGACGGCGTGCTGGTGATGAACCGCGACTGGCGGGGCACCCCCACCCGGGTGGGGGACTCGGTCTGGAACGGCCAGCCGCTGGCCCAGCTCCCCGACCTGTCCACCATGGAGGCCGAAGTCTTCGTGCTGGAGGCCGACGCCGGCGGGTTGGAGGCGGGCAAGCCGGCCACGGTGGTGGTGGAGTCGGCGCCCGGCGTCTCCTACCAGGCCAAGATCCGCCGCGTCGAGGCGCTGGCCAAGCCCCGCCTCCGCGGCTCGCCGGTCCAGTACTTCGCCGTCACCCTGGCCCTGGACCGCACCGATCCGCGGGTGATGAAGCCCGGGCAGCGCGTCCGCGCCAACCTCCTCCTCGAGGAGCGGCAGGGGGCGCTGACGGTCCCCCGCCAGGCCGTCTTCCAGAGCGAGGGGCGGACGGTCGTCCACCGCAAGAAGGGGGACGGCTTCGAGGCGGTGGAGGTGAAGCTGGGCTCCTCCGGCGCCGGACGGGTGGTGGTGGAGTCGGGGATCGGCGAGGGGGACCTCCTGGCGCTGGTGGATCCCGCGCGGCCGGTGGGGGAGGACGCCACGGCCGAAGAGGAGGCGAGCCCCACGCCGGGCCGTCCGTCGGCGCCCGTCGCTCCGGGAGGGGCGCGTTGAACCCGCGCGAGGCGTTCCGCTCAGCTCTCGAGAACCTGGCCGGCCACAAGCTGCGCTCGGCCCTCACCATGCTGGGGATGATCTTCGGCGTCGGCGCGGTCATCGCCATGCTTTCGATCGGCGCCGGCGCCGAGGAGCAGGCGCTGGGGATGATCGAGCGCCTGGGCCTGCGCAACGTCCTCATCCGCGCCCGGGAGTACAAGACCGAGGAGCTGCAGGAGATCCGCCAGAAGTCGCTGGGCGTCTCCTTCCGCGACGCCGCCGCCATCTCCGAGGCGGTCCCGGGCGTCGACCTGGTGGCGCCGCGCATCCGCATCGAGCCCTACAAGGTGCTGTCCGCCGCGGGCAAGACCGAGGCCACGGTCTTCGGCGTCAGCCACCACCACGCCGGGCTCGCCGACCTGGAGCTGGCCGAGGGCCGCTTCCTGGACGCCCTGGACGAGAGCACGCACGCCCAGGTCTGCGTCATCGGACCGGGGGTGCGGCGGGACCTCTTCGGCTACGGCCCGGCGGTGGGGGAAGAGGTCAAGGTGGACGACGTCTGGCTGGAGGTGATCGGGGTGCTCGCCGCCACCGGCCAGGGGGAGACCTTCGAAGGGGTGCCGGTGGGCTCGGTGGAGACCGAGATCTACCTGCCGGTCACCACCGCCGAACGCAAGTTCGAGCGCCCGCCCCTCGACTCGCCGCTCGACGAGATCGTGGTCCGGCTGAAAGAGGGGCAGAGCGGCCGGGAGGCGGCGGCGGTGATCAGCGGCCTCCTGTCGCGCCTGCACGCCGGCACCGACGACTACGAGATCGTGGTCCCCGAGGCGCTCCTGGAACAGAGCCGGCGCACCCAGCGCCTGTTCAATGTGGTCATGGGCTGCATCGCCGGCATCTCGCTGCTGGTCGGCGGCATCGGCATCATGAACATCATGCTGGCGACGGTGCTGGAGCGGACGAGGGAGATCGGCGTCCGCCGCGCCGTGGGGGCCCGCCGCAGCGACATCCGCTTCCAGTTCGTTGTCGAGTCCTTCGCCATCAGCCTGATCGGCGGCCTCGCCGGGGTGATCGCCGGCATCGCCATCGCGAGGGGCGTGGCGGTCTATGCCGGCTGGGAGACGATCGTCACCGTCGGCTCCATCCTGATCTCCACCGGCGTCGCCATGACCGTCGGCCTCGCCTCCGGCATCTACCCCGCCACCCGCGCCGCCGGCCTCGATCCCATCGAGGCGTTGCGGTACGAGTAGGACCTCATGGCCCGCACGAGTAAGCTGGAGAGCCTGAGCTCGCGGGACTATCTCCTTACAGATCCTGAGGAGTTGGTCCACATCGACTGGCTTGGCGAGTTGGGCGGTGGTGCCTCCCCCCCTGGGGGACGGGAGGAAGGGAGCGGGGGAGGCCAGGAGGGGCGGTCTTCTTCCTTCGCCGAGGGAAAAGGGCAATCTCGCTGCTCCGCGCTGGAAGCTGGATGGGAGGGAAAGCTGCTGCCCTCACCAAAGCGGCCCCTCTCCTAACCTCCCTTACTCCTTCCACGGAACGATATCGGCCTTCCGGGCCCCCCCACCCTTGCCGGCCCGCCCTCCCATGCGGGAGAATGGTCCCTGCTTCCTGACGTTCACCCGGCATGATCGAAACCCTGACTCAACAGAAGTCCCTTCCCTCCAGCGAGGAGTCGGAGAGGGCGGTCCTCGGCGGCGTCATGCTCGACCCGGCCGTGCTGCCCACCATTTCGGGCCGGCTGCGCCCCGAAGATTTCTACC
The DNA here is from genome assembly GCA_035628695.1 of Thermoanaerobaculia bacterium. Lineage (GTDB taxonomy): Bacteria > Acidobacteriota > Thermoanaerobaculia > Multivoradales > UBA5704 > DASPJI01. The sequence continues at coordinate 6,897 of DASPJI010000722.1, forward strand.
TGGAACGCCACCAGATCCTCTATCAGGCGATGATCGACCTGCAGGAGGAGCTGGTCGACATCGACCTGCGCACCCTCCAGGCCAAGCTGGAGCAGCAAGGCAAGTTCGGCACCGTCGGCGGCCTCTCCTACCTGACCGGACTGGACCTCGACCTCCCGGACATCGGGCGGATCGACGCCTACGTCGAGATCGTCAAGGAGCGCTCCGTCCGCCGGCGCCTCATCCAGGCATCGAGCCAGATCATCCGCGACTGCCTGGACGGCGGGCTCAGTGCCCAGGCGGCCCTCGGCCGCGCCGAGCAGGCGATCCTCGGCCTGGGCGAGGAGGCGATCCAGAAGGGCTTCGCCCTGCTGGGCGACGTCTTCCACACCACCCTCGAGGAGATAGAGGAGCGGCCGGGGAGCATGCTCACCGGCATCCCCACCGGCTACATCGACCTCGACCGCATCACCCAGGGGCTGAACAAGGGCAACCTGATCATCATCGCCGGCCGCCCCGGCATGGGCAAGACCAGCTTCGCCCTGAACGTCGCCCAGCACGTCGCGATCCGCGAGCGGCGGACGGTGGGCATCTTCTCTCTGGAGATGAGCCAGCAGGAGCTGGCGCTGCGCATCCTCTGCTCCGAGTCCGACATCTCCTTCGCCCGCCTGCGCGCCGGCCGGATCTCGCAGAAGGAGTGGACCAAGATCATGACGACCGTGCGCGGGGTGGGCGACGCGCCGCTCTACATCGACGACTCGCCCAACCCGACGCTCCTGGAGGTCGCCTCGAAGTCGCGGCGGCTCAAGGCGGAGAAGGGATTGGGGGTCCTGGTCCTCGACTACCTGCAGCTCATGCAGGCCGGCGGCAAGTACGAGAACCGCAACCTCGAGATCGCCGCCATCAGCCGCGGCTTGAAGCAGCTCGCCAAGGAGCTGGAGATCCCCGTCATCGCCCTCTCCCAGCTCTCCCGGAACCCCGACCGGCGCGGCGCCGACCACCGGCCGCAGCTCTCCGACCTGCGCGAGTCGGGCTCAATCGAGCAGGACGCCGACATGGTGGCGTTCATCTACCGTGACGAGGTCTACAACCCCACCGAGGAGAACAAGGGGCTCGCCGAGCTGATCATCGCCAAGCACCGGAACGGCGAGACGGGCACCGTCGAGATGGTATTCCTGGGCGAGACCACCAGCTTCCGCAACCTCGACCGCCACGGCGCTCCCGATGTCCCAGCACCGTTCTGACGCCCTGCTGACCAAGGGGGAGGAGCTCGCCTCCGCCCTGCGGCCGGCCTGGGTGGACGTGGACCTCGATGCGCTGGGACACAACCTCCAGGTCATCCGCCGCCAGACCCCCGGCACCCGGCTCATGGCTGTGGTCAAGGCCGACGCCTACGGCCACGGCGCCGCCGCGGTGAGCCGCGCCCTCGCCGGCGCGGGCGTCGACTGGCTCGGTGTCGCCCTGCTCGAAGAGGGGGCCAAGATCCGCCGGGCGGGCGTCGAGACCCCCATCCTGGTGCTGGGTACGGCGCGGCCGGCCAAGATCGCCCTCTACCAGCGCTACCGGCTGGTGCCCACGGTGTCGAGCCTCGCCGAGCTCGGCCTCTGGCGTGACTGGGTGGGGACGCGCGCCGAGCCGCAGCCCATCCATCTGAAGGTGGACACCGGCATGGGCCGCCTCGGCGTCGCGGTCGAGCGCGCACCCGAGCTCGTGCGCGAGGCGACGAGCAGCGGCATCCAGGTCGTCGGCCTGATGACGCACCTGGCG
>DASPJI010000723.1:0-12263 GCA_035628695.1 Thermoanaerobaculia bacterium
CGGCATCGACCTCCTCGCCTGGGGCTACCGGCGCCAGCTCGCCGAGACCGTGGAGCTCGAAGGGACGTTCTACGGCGGCGACCTCGACCTGCTGCGCGGGCCCGGCAACGGCCCGATCCTGCCCATCTCCGGCGACGACAAGGAAGAGGTGGGGGCGAACGTCTGGCTCTACCTCGGCGGCCTGACCTTCTTCGGCCAGTACGTGGACCAGGAGCTGGCCGGCCTGCCGCGCACCGGCATCGAGGGGGAGATGGCCTGGCGCTTCGAGCTGCCCCTGGTCTGGACCATCGGCGAGCAGCAGCTCTTCACCTTCATCCAGCCGGCGGTGCGCTACTCGAAGATCGACAACGGCTTCGAGAACGTCCCGCGGTCGGCCACCGCGCCCGGGACGCCGGCGCCGAGCCTGGCCTGGGACTGGGAGAAGATCGACGCCGGCGTGCGCGCCGGCGTCATCCCCGGGGTCGATCTCACGGTAGAGTACGCGGACAACCGTTTCATCCTCGGCTCCGGCGCCGAAGAGGACAACAACGAGTTCCTGGCCACGCTGCGCTGGCGGATGTGACCCTGCCGGCCGGTTCGGCCAGGGGAGGCGTATCCAATGAAGGACCGACGTGCATCGTCAACCCTGCTCCTCCTGTGGGCGCTGCTGTCGCTGGCCGGCGCCGCGCGGGCGGACGAGATCCGTGGGCGCGTCGAGCTCCTCGCCAAGGGGGGCAAGGGGCCGGCCAGGGGGAGCGACGTGCGCGATGTCGTCGTCTACTTCGAGCCGGCGAGCCCGCAGGCAGTCAAGCCGGCGGCGCAGGCGTTCGAGGTCGTCACTAAGGACAAGGAGTTCCAGCCGCGGGTGCTCGCCATCCCGCGCGGCAGCCGGGTGCGCTTCCCGAACCAGGACCCGATCCTCCACAACGTCTTCTCGGTCTCCGGCGTCAACCGCTTCGACCTCGGGCTCTACCGGCGCGGGGCGGGCAAGGAGAAGCGCTTCGACGAGGCCGGCATCGTGCGGGTGTTCTGCAACGTCCACCATGACATGGTGGCCTACATCCTGGTGCTGGACACCCCCTTCTCCGCCTCGCCGGCGGCCGACGGCACCTTCGTGCTGACCGGCGTGCCGCGCGGGCCAGGCCGCCTCACCGTCTGGCACGAGCAGGCCGAGATCTGGACCACCGAGGTCCGGCTGCCGCAGAGCGCGCCGGTGGCCGCCCGCGTCGAGGTCACCAAGCCGCGCATCCCCGCCCACCTCAACAAGACCGGCTCCTCCTACTTCCGGCGTGACCGATACGGCAAGGACCGGTAGCCGACGCCTCGGCCTGTCGCTCGAGGCCAGGATCTTCCTGGTGACCTCGCTGCTCATCGCCCTCTCGGTAGGCGCGGCGGTGGCGGCGACCTACCTGCTGGTGCAGCGGATCTCCCGCGGCGCCGCCCTGGAGTCGATCCAGAGCAGCTCTTCGGTGCAGTCGGCGTTCCGCGAGCGCGACTACCAGCAGCTCAAGCTGATCGCCCGCCTCATGGCCTCCGACCCCTATCTGGTGGCCTACCTCGCCGAGGCGGCGGAGAACCGGGACGCCGCCTCGATCCTCGACCTGCTCACCGAGCGCCAGAAGGACTTCGGCTATGGCTTCGCCGCCGTCCTCGACGCCAACGGCCGGGTGGTGGCCCGTACCGACCGGCCGGCGGCCGCGGGACAGGACCTGTCGGGCCGGGCGCTGGTCGCCAAGGTGCGGACCGAGTTCGAGGCGCAGGGTGTCTGGCGCGAGGGGGACGAGCTCGACTACGCCGTGGCCGTGCCGATCGCCCAGGACTTCACCCCCGTGGGGTACCTGGTCACCGGCTTCCCGCTGCCCGAGGCCGAGTCGATCGCCGAGATCAGCGGCGCCGACATGGCCTTCGTCACCGACGACGCGGCGGGCCCCCGGGTAGTCGCCACCACGCTGCCGCCGGGCGTGTCGCGCAACCTCGCGGCGGCGCTACGCTCGCAAGAGGAGGGGATGGGCGAGGCGATGCGCGCCGGCAAGGTGGTCCCCGAGCTGGAGCTGACCCTCGACGGCGAGCCGTGGATTGCGCTCCAGACGCCGCTCACCGACGCCGCCGGCAAGCCGGTCGGCGCGAGCATCGCCCTCGCCTCCCTCGCCCGGCCCATGGCGGCCTACCGGGAGATCGAGACCGCGCTCCTCGCCGTCGGGCTCGCCGTGGTGCTCCTGGGGCCGCTCCTCGCCTTCGCCTTCGCCCGCCGCGCCCTCGCCCCCATGCGCCGCCTGCTCACGGCGACCGAGGCGGCGCGCCAGGGGGACTACGACCAGAAGATCGCCGTCACCGGCCGCACCGACGAGGTCGGCCGGCTCGCCAACGCCTTCGACGAGCTGCTGGCCGACCTGCGCGAGAAGCGGGACATGGAGGCCTACGTCACCGAGCTCTCGCGCAACCTCCCCGAGCCCGCCCAAGGGCGCGCCGTGCCCGGGGCGCCGCAGACCCGTGACGTGCTGCTCCTCGCGATCGAGCTGCGGCGCTACGTCCGGGCGGCGGCGAGCCTGGCGGACGGCCTGCCCCAGGACACCCTGGACCTCCTGGCCGTGGACCTCGAGCGGATCACCTCGGCGATCACCGCGCAACGCGGCCAGGTAGAGGCCATCGCCGGCCACCGGGTGGTGGCCCGCTTCGAGGGGGAGGGGCGGGCCCTGCGCGCGCTGTCCGCCGCCGCCCGCGTGCTGGGGGAGGGGGACGACGATCCCGACGCCGAGGCGGACGCGCCGGCGGTCGCGATGGCGTCAGGACGCGCGGTGGCCGGGCCGGTCTCCTGGGGGGACCGCCTGGAGCGGGCACTGGTAGGGCTGCCGGTCCAGCAGGTGGAGGGGCTGCTGCGCGAGGCGACGCCCGGCGAGGCGATCCTCTCGCGCGACGTCCACGAGGAGCTGCGCGAGGCGCTGGAGCAGGCCGGCTACCGGCTGGCCGAGCGCCGGGGCATCCTGAGCACCCAACCGCTCTATGCGGTGGGCGGCCGCATGGCGACCCGGGTGGTGAGCACCCGCGGCGCCGCTGGCGCCGCGGGCGCCACTGGCTCCGGCGCCGGCACCGAGACGGTGGCGCCGGCCGGCGCGGCGACGCTGTCGGGGATCGCGCCGGGCGCTCTCATGGGGCAGCGCTTCGAGATCCTCTCGGTCCTGGGCGTCGGCGGCATGGGCGTGGTCTACAAGGCGCGCGACCGCGAGCTCGACGATCTGGTGGCGCTCAAGATGATGAAGCGGGAGATGTGGGGCGACCGCACCCAGCTCGAGCGCCTCAAGAGCGAGCTCAAGCTGGCAAGGAAGATCACCCATCCGAACGTCCTGCGCACCCACGACTTCGGCGAGATCGACGGCATTCCGTACATCTCGATGGAGTACGTGCGCGGCGTCACCCTCCGCTACCTGCTCGACCAGCAGGCGAGCCGCCTCCCCTACTCGGCGGGGCTGCGCGTGGCCAAGCAGCTCTGCGCCGGCCTGGGCGCCGCGCACTCCGTCGGCGTGATCCACCGCGACATCAAGCCCGAGAACCTGATCCTGGAGCCCACCGGCAACGCCAAGCTGATGGACTTCGGCATCGCCCGCCCGGTGGTGCGGGCGGCGCCGGGGCAGACGCAGGCCGGCTTCATCGTCGGCACTCCGCAGTACCTGTCGCCCGAGCAGCTCCAGGGGCGCGAGCCCGACACCCGCGCCGACATCTACTCCTGCGGCATGGTCTTCTACGAGATGTTCACCGGCGAGCTGCCCTTCACCGGCGCCACCGCCGTGGAGATCGCCATGAAGCACCTGCAGGTGGAGCCGGAGCCGCCGAGCGTCCGCTGGCGCGAGGTGCCGCCGGCGCTCGACGTCATCATCCTGCGCTGCCTGGCCAAAGACCCGGACGCCCGTTACCGGTCGGTCCAGGACCTGCTCCGGGAGCTGGAGGCGCTGAGCGCCTGAACGGGGCCTGAACAAGGGGAAAACGAGCCCATGATCGCCGAGATGGAACCGCTGCCCGATCCGCCGAGCCCTCCCACACCCCTGGCTTCCATGGAGCCCCTGGCGCCGGGTGAATCGCCGGGTGACGACCTGCGGCGCCGGCTGGCCGAGTACGAGACCATGCTCGACATCGGCGCGCGGCTGGCCGGAACGCTGGACCTGGAGGTGGTGCTCGAGCGGGCCCTCGAGAACGCCGAGACGGTCAGCCGAGCCGAGACCAGCTCGATCTGGGAGCTGGACGAGGAGAAGCAGGAGCTGTATTTCCGGGTGGTGCGCGGGCGGGCCGCGGGGGAGATCCGCGGCCTCAGAGTGCCGGTGGGGGAGGGGATCGTCGGCAGCGTCGCCCGCTCCGGGCTCGCCGAGGTGGTCAACGACGTGGCCGCCGACCCGCGTTGGCGCGGCGACGGCCAGGCCGGGTTCCGCACCCGGGCGCTGATGGCCGTGCCGCTGACCGTCCACGGCAGCGTCATCGGCGTGCTTCAGCTCCTCAACCCGGTGGGGCGCGAGCGCTTCACCGAGGACGACCTGCGGCGGATGACCCTGCTCGCCGCCATCCTCGCGCCGCCGCTGCAGAACGCCCGCCTCTACGCGGCGCAGCGCCGGCAGTTCCTGCGCATGGTGACCGCCCTCGCCGAGTCGCTGGAGAAGAAGGATCCCTATACCGGCGGCCACGTGCGCCGGGTGGTCGGCTATTCGCTCCTGCTGGGTGCCGAGATGGGGCTCTCGCGCGAGCAGCTCAAGGACCTCTGGCTCGCCGCCACGCTCCACGACATCGGCAAGATCGGCGTGCCGGACCGCATCCTCGGCAAACCCGGGCCGCTCGACCCGGCCGAGTCGGAGATCATGAAGCAGCACACCCTCTACGGCTCGGACATCGTCACCCACCTGGCGAACTCGACCGTGCTGCGCGGCGTGCGCAGCCATCACGAGCGGATCGACGGCAACGGCTACCCCGACCGGCTGCGCGGGCCGGAGATCCCGCTGGCGCCGCGCATCATCGCCGTGGCCGACACCTACGACGCGATGACCACCAGCCGCCCCTACCGCGCCGGGCTGCGGCCGGAGCGCGCCGCCTCCGAGATCCTGGGCGGCGCCGGCACCCAGTTCTGCCCGCAGGTGGTGGTGGCCTTCCGCAACCTCTTCGAGAGCGGGCGCTTCACACTGGAGTCGGCCGAGGAGCCGCTGCGCGGCGTCTCCTGGGTGGACTAGCGGGGGCGCCCCGCAGGGGGCCCCTGCTGCTATGATCCCGGCGAGGCCTCCTCTTCATGTTGCAGCTCCGCTTCGCCGTCGACGGCCAGGACCGTGTCTTCCCCTTGGCGGGGGACTGGGTGCGGCTCGGGCGCGGGAGCGACAACGACGTGGTCCTGCCGGACGTCTCGGTGTCACGCTACCACGCCGAGCTGCGGCGCGAGCCGGTGGGCTGGTCGGTCTACGATCTCAAGAGCACTAACGGCGTCGAGCTGAACCGCGCCGCGGTGGAGCGCGCGGTGCTCCAGGCGGGCGACCGCCTGACGATCGGCATCTTCGAGCTGGATGTGGAGGCCGCGCAAGAGGCGCCACCCCCGTCTCCCCCCGAGCCGCTCCAGGCCCCGCTCCCCACGGGCGCCTCGGTCCTGCCGGCCGATTCCGGGGCTGGCAGCGGTGACAGCCTCGAGCCGCTGAGCAACGCCACCATCGTCCGGCCGCTCTCCGAGTTCGTCGCCGCGTATGGCCTGGAATCGGGCCAGACGATGGGCGTGGTCCGCGAGGACGATAGCCGCAAGGACACGGGCGACCTCGCCTACACCGACCGGATGTTCGGCTTCCTGACGCGCCTCGCGCGCATCCTGATCGTCGCCGAGTCGGTGGACGAGGTGCTGCTCAAGGTGTTGGACATCGCCTTCGAGGCGCTGCCGGTGGACCGCGGCTTCATCCTGCTGTCGGGCGAGGACGGCGAGCTGGTCTGCGAGCTGGCGCGGGTCAAGGACCGGGTGGAGCTGCGCCCCTCGGCCGAGGTGCCGGTGTCGCGGACCATGCTGCGCGCCGTGATGCGGGAGCGGGTGGCGCTGGTGACGTTCGACGCCCGGTCGGACGAGCGGCTGTCGGGCGGCGCCTCTATCCTGATCCACCAGATCCGCGCCGCCATGTGCACGCCGCTCTGGGCCGGCGACCGGATCATCGGCGTCGTGCAGGTGGACTCGCCGTTCCAGGTGGGGGCGTTCGGCGAGCGCGACCTGGACTTCCTGACGACGCTCGCCAACTACGTGGCGGTGGCGGTGGAGCGGATCCGCTGGGCGCGGCAGGCCGAGCGGGAGCGGCAGGTGCGGGCGCGCCTGGAGCGCTACCACTCGCCGGCGGTCATCGAGGAGGTGCTGCGCGAGGAGGGGGCCGAGACGCAGCGGCTGAAGAGCACCGTGGCGACGGTGCTCTTCGCCGACCTGGTGGGCTTCACCTCCTTCGCCGAGAGCTCGCGGCCGGAGGAGGTGGCGGAGCTCATCGACGGCTTCCTGGGGCTGTCGGTGGAGGCCATCTTCCGGGCCGGCGGCACACTCGACAAGTTCATCGGCGACTGCGTCATGGCTTTCTTCGGCGCTCCCATGGCGCAGCCGGACCACGCGCTACGGGCGACGCAGGCCGCGGTGGACATCCAGCGCGGCCTCGCGGCCTGGAACGCCGAGCGCGCGGCGCAGGGGCTGCGCGCCTTTCAGGCGCGGGTGGCGCTGAACAGCGGCCCCGTGGTGGTGGGGGACATCGGCAGCGCCCGCCGGGTGGACTACACCGTGCTGGGCAACACGGTGAACGTCGCCGCCCGCCTGGAGGCCTACGTCGCCAGGCCCGGTGACGTGGTCGTCGGCCCCGAGACCCATCGCCTCATGGCGGGCGCCCTCCCCACCGAGCCGCTGGGCGAGCTCCAGCTCAAAGGTCTGCAACAGAAGATCACGGCATTTCGGGTGACGGGGGTGTAGAGGGCGGGAGGGGCAGGTGCCCCTCCCGGGGAAGCCGAAGCGCGCTCAGCGCGCCGGGATCTGCAGCATCTGGCCGGGCTTGAGCCGGCTGGAGCTGATGCCGTTGGCGCGCTTGATCTGCGAGACGCTCGTGCCGTGACGGCGGGCGATCTCCCAGAGGCTGTCGCCGCCCCGCACCCGGTACTTCGTGGTGTCGGAGGCCACGGCCATCTTGGTCCCGGAGCTGCTGCCGCGCGGCAGGTCGCCCCGGCTCGCGAGATAGGTCGTGTAGCGCTGCGGGAAGAGCGACACGTGATAGTGCGGAGGGTGGTTCTCCTTGGTTGCCTCGAGCACGCCGCGGTCCTCGAGCTTGAGCAGCGTCGACTCCAGCCAGCGGCGGCAGGAGGCGCGCGAGCTGCGGCGCAGGTCCATGGCCATGCCGGTGGGGTGCACCGACAGGTGCGAGGCGTTGGCCGGCTGCCGCGACAGCGGGCGCGTCAGGCTGGTGACCACCAGCTTCTCGCCGCAGGCGCTGCGGTACTGGCGGGAGAGCCGCTCGACGAACAGCTTCACCTCCGGCCGCGCGTAGGGATAGGAGACCGAATTGACCCGGTAGCTGGAATTGCCCGAAAGGCGCACCAGCAGCCCCCGGTTGACGAACTCGCGCACCTGGGAGCCGGTGCGCAGATAGGTGTAACCGTGCTGCCTGGCTTCACCGCCGGCTTTGACCAGCGCGGCCCGCGAGCCGATCAGGCTCTGGGCCTCGGAGCTCGGTCCGCCGAGGCAGGCGAGGGACAGGAGGACGGCGATCGCGCTTCCGGTGACGGAGCGCAGACGCGAGGTGGACGGGCTCGGAAGATGCTTGGGCGGCATTCCATACTCCATGACCAGCGAGGGGCCCAATGAGCCTTGGCTCTGCGAAAACGGTGATCCACTTGGCGTGTGTAGGGTAGCACAAAGAGGCCGTTTCCAGCACCACCTTTTTTCAGTCTGTGACCTGAGGCTCCGCTGCTCCCCGCGAGAGGAGGTGGGGGTGGAGAGGTAAAAAGGAAAAAGTCGCTCCGCGTGCGGGCACCGGCCGAGGAGTGGCGCCCGCACGCGAACGGCAGCGGCTCAATCGTTCTTCTTCAGGTTCTTGAAGAAGTCGGCCATCGAGCCGAAACCGGAGCCGGTGGAGATCGACCGCGGCGCGCCTACGGGCTCGGCGACACGGTCGTCATAGCGGTCCCGCCCGCCACGCCCACGGTTGCGGTCCCCGCCGCGGTCCCCGCCCCGGCTGCCACCCCGGTCGCCGCGGCCACGTTCACGCTCGCCGCCGCCGAAGCCGCCCCGCTCACCCCGCTCGGGACGGTCGGCCGTCCGCTCGGCGCCGCTACCGCTGCCCATGGAGAGGGAGACGCGGCGCTTGTCGGGATCGACCCCGAGCACCCGCACCCGCACCTCCTGGCCGACCTCCGCCGCCTCGCGCGAGTGCTGGAGCCGCCGGCCGGCGCCCATCTCGCTGATGTGGACCAGCCCCTCGATGCCCGGGGCGATCTCGACGAAGGCGCCGAAGGTCTCCAGGCGCATCACCCGGCCGGCGACCTCCGTCCCCTCCGTGAAGTTCTCGGCCACGTCCTTCCAGGGGTCGCGCTCCAGGGCCCGCCGCGACAGCGAGATGCGGTCGCGCCCATCCTTGCCCTTCTCGATTTTGATGACCTGGACCTCGACCTCGTCCCCTACCGACAGCGCCTCCTTGGGGTGGGCGAGGCGGGCGTAGCCGATCTCGCTCACGTGGAGCATGCCCTCGATGCCGCCGAGGTCGACGAAGGCGCCGTAGCTGGTGAGCGAGGTCACCTTGCCGCTGGTCACCGTGCCCACTTCGATGCGGGAACGGGCCTCCGCCGCCTTCGCCCCGGCCTCCTCCTCGAGGATGGTCCGGCGCGACAGGATGATGTTCGGCCGGCCGCGGCCCTCCTCCAGGCGGGTGATGCGGAACGTCAGCTTCTGGCCGATGAACTGCTGCGTGTCCTGGACGTAGCGCAGGTCGAGCTGGGAGTGCGGACAGAAGGCGCGCATGCCCGACACCTGGACCTCCACGCCGCCCTTGTTGACCGCGGTCACCGTGCCCTCGACCGGCAGGCTGTTCTCGTACGCCTGCCGCAGCTCGGCGGCGATCTCCTGCTGCTGCTGGCCGCCGCCGCGCCGGCCGCCGCCGGCCTTCTTGCGCAGCACCGCGGCGCCGGTCTCGGCGTCGATCGAGGCCACCGTCGCCTCGACGCTGTCGCCGGCGTTGATCGTCAGGTTGCCCTCGGCATCCTTGAACTGGGCGGCCTCCATGACGGCCTCGGCCTTGGCGCCGATGTCGATGAAGACGTTCTCGTCGGTCACCGAGACCACCTGCCCCTTCACCCTCTCGCCCACGGCGGGATTCTTGCGCTGGTCCGCGCCGCCCTCCCCGCCGCCTCCCTGCTGTTCGAATTCCGCCAATGCCTGCGCGAAATCCGCGTTCTGAGTGTCTTGTTCGTTCATGTGTGGTTGTTAGCTCCTGCCCTCCCGGGCGCTCCGCGGTCCTGCTCGCCTGATGGCCCCTCTGCTCTGGCGGGGCCGGTAAAATATCACGCCGGCATGGATCTCACGCGGGTAGAATCGGGTGGACGATCCAGACTGAGACCAGATGCGCCCCAGAGGGCAACAAGGCCCCCGGGCGATTTATGCCAGGAAAGACCGCTGATTCAATGAAGAGATCGACCGTTGCTCTGCTCCTGATAGCCCTGCCGTTTCCGGCGTCCGTCCTGACGCCCGCCTCGGTGTCCGCCTCGCCGGGGCCCGTGCCCGTCGACCCGCGGGAGGTCCATCTCGCCGAGCTGCGCCAGCTCACCTTCGGCGGCGAGAACGCCGAAGCCTACTGGTCCCCAGATGGTACGCAACTCGTGTTCCAGTCCACCCGCCCGCCCTACGCCTGCGACCAGATCTTCCGCGTGCCGGCCGCCGGCGGGGCGTCCCCGGAAGCCAGCCCGGTGCGGGTCTCGACCGGCCAGGGGCGCACCACCTGCCCCTACTTCACGGCCGACGGCCGGCGGATCCTCTTCTCGTCGACCCACCACGCCGCGTCCGCCTGCCCGCCGCCGCCCGACCGCTCCCAGGGGTACGTCTGGCCGCTCGATCCGTCCTACGAGATCTGGAGCGCCGAGCCGGACGGCTCGGGCCTCGCGCGGCTGACGGACAACGACGCCTACGATGCCGAGACCACGGTCTGTCCGCTGGACGGCTCGCTCCTGTTCACCTCGACGCGGGACGGAGACCTGGAACTCTATCGTGCCCGGGCCGACGGTGGCGAGGTGCGGCGGCTGACCCACGCTCCGGGCTACGACGGCGGCGCCTTCTTCTCCCCCGACTGCGCGAAGATCGTCTGGCGCGCCTCCCGGCCGAAAGAGGGGGAGGAGCTGGACGACTATCGCCGCCTCCTCGCCCGCGGCCTCGTCCGCCCGAGCCGCCTCGAGATCTGGGTCGCCGACGCCGACGGCGGCAACGCCCGGCAGGTGACGAGCCTGGGGGCGGCCTCCTTCGCGCCGTCCTTCTTCCCCTCGGGGGACCGCATCATCTTCTCCTCCAACCACGGCGACCCCAAGGGACGGGAGTTCGACCTCTGGGCGGTGAACGTCGACGGCACCGGCCTGGAGCGGATCACCCACACCCCGGGTTTCGACGGCTTCCCCCTCTTCTCGCCCGACGGGACCCGCCTGGCCTTCTCGTCCAACCGCGTGCAGGCGGCGGAGGGGGAGACCAACGTCTTCGTCGCCCGCTGGGCCGAAGGCTCCTCCAATGCCAAGAGTGCCGCGAGCGGCCCGGAACGCTACACCCGCTACGAAAACGAGGTGCGCTGGCTGGCGGACGATGCCCGCGGCGGCCGGGGGGTGGGCACGCCGGGGCTCGCCGAGGCGGAGCGCTGGCTGGTGGAGCGCTTCCGCGAGATCGGCCTCGAGCCGGGCGGTGATCCGCCGGGGCCGCAGGGGCCGCAGGGGCGCGGCGGTCCCTACGTCCATGGCTTCGACGTGCCGGTGTCGGTGGAGGTGAAGCCCGGCACGCGGGTGGCGGTGGACGGCAAGCCCCTGGCGGCAGAGGACTTCCAGCCCACGGCCTTCTCCTCCTCGGGGACGGTCGAGGGGGAGGTGGTGGCCGCCGGCTACGGCATCACCGCGCCCGAGCTCGGGGTGGACGACTACGCCGGCATCGACGCCAAGGGCAAGATCGTGGTGGTCCGCCGCTTCGTCCCTGCCGGGGGGAGCGGCTTGCCGTTCGCCCAGCGGGAGGCGGAGCGGCGCTACAGCGAGCTGCGCTACAAGGCCTGGAACGCCCGTGAGCATGGCGCCGTCGCGCTGCTCGTCGTGGACCTCCCCGAAAGGGCGGGCGATCCGCCGCGCGAGGCGGCGTTCCCGACCCTCGCCGGCACGACGGAGGGGGACGCGGGCATCCCGGTAGTCGTCCTCGGCCGGTCGGTCGGAGCGCCGCTCTTCGCGGGCGGGCACCGGGTGTCGCTGACGGTGGATCTGGCGCGGCGGCTGGAGCCGGCCGGCAACGTCGTGGGGGTCCTGCGGGCCGGCGCGGCGGACCGCCTGCCCGGCGCCGTGCTGGTGGGGGCGCACTACGACCACCTCGGGATGGGCGGGCATGGCTCGCTGGCGCCGGGGGTGACCGAGACGCACAACGGCGCCGACGACAACGCCTCGGGCACCGCGGCGCTGCTGGAGGTGGCGCGCCAGCTCGCGGCGAAGCGGAGCGAGCTGCGGCGCGACGTCTGGTTCGTCGCCTTCTCCGGCGAGGAGATGGGGGTGCTGGGCTCCACCGCCTTCACCCGCCGGTTGTCCAACGGGGCCGGCGGGGCGAGCGGGGCGTTGAAGATGACGGACCTCGTCGCGATGCTCAACATGGACATGGTGGGCCGACTGCGGGAGAGCAGGCTCACCGTCTTCGGCACCGATTCGGCGGAGGAGTGGGGCGGCCTGGTGACCTCCCTCTGCCAGGAGGCGGGCCTCGCCTGCACCCAGACCGGCGACGGCTATGGGCCTTCGGATCACAGCCCCTTCTACGGCGCGGGCGTGCCGGTGTTGCATTTCTTCACCGGCACCCACGACGACTATCACCGGCCGTCGGACGACGCGGACAAGGTCAGCGCCGAGGGCGGGGTGCGGGTGGCCGGCCTGGTGGCGCGGGTGGCGGAGGAGCTGGCGGGACGTCCGGCGCGGCTCACCTACAAGAACGCGCCGGCGCCGGGGCCGCGGGGGGACATGCGGCCCACCGGCGCCTCGCTGGGCCTGGTGCCCGACTACGCCGGCGGCGGCGAGCCGGGCGTCCTGATCTCCGGCATGCGGCCGGGGAGCCCGGC
>DASPJI010000724.1:0-4204 GCA_035628695.1 Thermoanaerobaculia bacterium
AGCCGGATCGTCACCTGCCAGCGCGAGGTCTGGCCCGCCAGCACCGGGTTCGTCCCCGACTTGTGGGTGAGGAGCTGCTCCAGGTAGGGCTTGACCGGCGCGGCGCCGGCGTCGGTCGGCAGGTAGACCCGGAAGGCGTTGGCCGTCGGGTTCGCCGCCGGCGGGTTGGCCGCCGCCTGGAAATTCGAGACGTACAGGTTGGCGTAGTTGCCGTTGACCGCCGGGGTGAAGTACGTGTTGATGGTGGCGTCGAGGCTCCAGACGCCGTAGTCGGTGGACGCGGTGTCCGTCGTCCAGCGGTTGATGGTGTCGCGCCGCCAGGAGTCGTTCGAGGAGAGCGAGCCGCTGGTGAACGTTTGAGTGAAGGCGCCGGTCCGGCTTCTGAAGACCTGGCTGCCGGCGTTGCCGCTGTTGCTGTCGTAGTCGAAGTCGTTCTTGGCGGCGGTGCAGCCCGAGGTGATGTAGGGATAGTAGTCGTAGCTCCGGCTGTTGGCGCCGCTGGCGCTCCCCGTCGGGTTGACCCCGTACTGGTTGTGGGAGTCGTAGTAGACGTTGAGCTCGGTGCCCCCGGCGCCGGAGGTGCCGTCGTGAGCCCGGATGCCCAGGGCGTTGATCTCGTCGCCGCCGCCGTCGGACTGGTCGACGCGCAGCTCCCAATGGCCGGCGTCGATCGAGGTCTCGCGGATCTGGACGTCGTCGATCCGGAACTCGTCATTGCCCGAGTAGCCGGCGGTCCGGATGAAGCGGATGCGGGTGTTGGCGGCGATGTAGGCGCTGATGTTGTAGCTGCGTGAGCCGCTCCCGGCCCCAGCGAAGGTGTCCAGGGTCACCCAGGAGGAGCCGCCGTTGCCGGAGACATCGACCCGGACCGTGTCGCTGCTCTCGACGTTCACCGTCCTGAAATCGAAGGTCAGGGTGGCGGTGGAGAAGCCGTCACCCGCGAGGTCGGCCTGCCGGTAGATGTAGTTGGCGCCGTCCTGAATGAGCAACTCGCCGCCGCTGATCATCAGGTCGCCGCTCGCGGGGTTGCTGTTGTCGCTCACCTCGGTCCAGTTGCCGGCCCAGTCCACCGCGCCGTCGTTGTTGGCGTACGAGACGGCGCCGAACTCGTCGCGTACGGTGTCGCCGGTGGAGTCGAAGAGGGCGAGCCAGGAGTTGTCCGCCCCGGTGGGGCCCGTGGCGTTGCCCGTCGTGAAGCGGACGTTGCGAGTGGCGCCGCTCGGGTGGACCAGGGTGTAGGTCGCCTCGCCGTCGAAGCCGCCGGCGCGGTCACGGTCGCGCCCGGCGGTGTCCTCGGTGCCCCCGCCGGCGCCGAGGTCGGCGTCGAACAGCTCGATCACCAGACGGCTCAATCCCGGCGGGACCTCGACGAAGTAGCGGTAGGGCTCGTCGAGCCCGTCCGGCGAGTTCGAGGAGAGGTAGTCGCCGTTGGCGGTGCCGGCGCTGCTCCCCTGCGGGGTGACCCACTGCCCATTGGGGGTGGAGGCCGACCGGGCCGGGACGGTGGGGACGAGGAGCGCCGCGGCGGCGGTCAGCGCGAGCAGCCCGGTGCGGGCGCGCCCCTTCCCGGCTCCCCGGGCATGATGAAGGAGACCGCTCTTCCGGACGACAGGCGTGCTGCGGACTTCTGGCATGACTCCCATGCTCCCTTCCGGGCCGAGACCCGCCGTGCGATGCGAACCGGCGTCCGTCCTCGCCGAAGAATGGAGGAATTGACACACGACAATAATCCCAACTCGCTTTAAAGTCAAGGATTTCGGTGCTGTCTTACCTACGGTTACCGCCTTCCGGCGTCACACCCCGCGCGAGGTGAGGACGATCTTGACGGTGCGGAGCAGGATGGTGACGTCGAGCCAGAGGGACCAGTTGGCCAGGTAGGCCAGCTCGTAGCGCAGCTTGTTGCGCGGGCTCGAGTGGTAGTCGCCGTTGACCTGGGCGAGGCCGGTGAGGCCGGGGGCGAGGGAGAAGCGCTCGGCGTAGCCCGGCACCTCCTCGAGGTAGCGCTGGACGAAGCCCGGCCGCTCCGGCCGCGGGCCTACCAGGCTCATGCTCCCCCGGAGCACGTTCCAGAGCTGCGGGATCTCGTCGAGCCGGTAGCGGCGGAGGAGGGCGCCGATGGGGGTGAGCCGGGGATCGCCGGGCTGCGCCAGCACCTCCCCCGATTCGCCCGACTCGGCGTCCACCCGCATGGTGCGGAGCTTCCACAGGGTGAACGGCCGCCGCCCCCGGCCGACGCGGGTCTGGCGATAGAGCACCGGGCCGGGGGAGGTCAGGCGCACCGCCAGCGCGCAGGCGCCGAGCACCGGCAGCGCGGCGAGGAGCAGCAGCGACCCCACCACCAGGTCGAGCAGCCGCTTGACCGGCCAGTTGACCCGCCACTCCGTCTCCCGCACCACCTCGACGAGCGGCAGGTCGTGCACCCAGCGATAGCGCATGCGGCCGATCAGGCTCTCGAACGGGCCGGGGAGCAGCAGCACGTTGGTGTGGTCCGGGCGGGCGCCGGCGAGGCTGTCGATCAGCCGGCTCTGCCAGCTGTCGCCGCTGCCGGCGAGGATGATGTCCTCGATCCGGCCGGCGGCGAGCAGCGCCGGCAGGTCCTCCGGCGTTCCGAGGCAGGGGCCGAGCACCGGGTCGTCCGCCGCCGCCGGAGCCGCCTCGCCCGGCAGGGGTACGAAGCCCACCACCCGCAGGCCGTGCCAGGGGTGGAGCCGCAGCGCCTCGGCGATCTCGTGCGCCGCCTCGCCGGCTCCCACCAGGGCCACCCGCCGCTCGCGCCGCCGCTCGGTGGCGTCGAGGATCAGCCTGAAGGCGAGGAGCAGCAGGAAGTCGAACAGGACGTGGAGCAGCAGGACCGAGCGCGGGAAGGTCCGGTTGGCCAGGAAGTAGTACCCCATGAGGATCAGCCCCTGGAGCGCGACCACGCCGATCAGGCGGCGGGCGACCTCCGGGCGGCTGCGCGGCCGCGGCGGGTCGTAGAAGCCGAGCACGTAGAGGGAGACGAGTTGGGCGGCGAGCACCGCCGGCCACTCGCGGGCGAGGAACAGCAGCCGGTCGCTCGGCAGCAGCCCCTGGGTGAACGGGATCGGCAGGTGGATGCGGACCAGGAACGCCGCGGTGAAGGCGGCCATGGCCGCGGCGCCGTCGCCCGCCAGCCGCAGCAGGCGCCGGGAGGGGGCCTCGCCCCGCAGGGGGCTCATCGCCGGCCGGGCTCCTCGGATTTCACACCGGCACTCTACCCGAAACCGGCCCCCGCTTCCCTGCGCCGGCCCGCTCCTGCCGCAGGCGCCGGTTGAACTCCTCGATCCGCGCCTGGGCCCGCGGGTAGACGGAGGGGAGGAGGTAGCCCTCGGCGTCCACCAGCTTGTGGTAGTGGAGGATGGCGGGGTCGGCGTCCAGGAAGCGCTGCGGCGGCTCGATGTGGGTGAGGTGGAGCGGGAAGTTGATTTCCACCGGCGCCTCGGCCACCGGTATCGGGTGGGACGCGAGCGCCAGGGTCAGGCTCGCCTGGTGGGAGTGGTGGGCGCAGGAGCCCATCAGCCGGTCGCGCACGTCGACGATGCGCCGGTTGTAGTCCACCCAGACCGGGACGATGGCGCGCGCCAGATCCCCCGGAAAAGCGACGACGGCAGTATTGAAGTAGGCCATCGTGGGCGCGCCGAGCAGCGTCGTCAGGTAGGTGCGCGGCAGCAGCGGCAGGCCGAAGTGCTCGAACAGGCGCTCGAACGCCTCGTGCGGCACCGACGGCACGTCCGCGATCTTGGCCGCCAGCGCCCCGCGCTGGAGGAACGGCAGCGGGTCGCGCACCACCACCATGTCGCAGTCCAGCAGCAGGATCAGGTCGCTGTCCCTGGCCGTCCGGGTGGCCTCCTCCAGGAACCGCAGCTTGTTGGCGGTCGGGTTGCGCGGGTCGAACCGCTGGACGACGCGGACCTCGGCGCCGTAGCCCTCGAGCTCCCGCCGCGCCTCGGGGTCGATCGCCTCCACGGCGCAGACGATGAACCGTGCGCGCGCCAGGTCGCCGCCGAACCAGCGGGTGGACTGGACGAGCCGCAGCGTCTCGCCGAGCATCGCCGGGGTATTCTCGGTGACGCAGCCGGCGATCACCGCCTCGTCGCGGCCGCGGCCGCGAGCGGCGGCCTTCCAGAAGGAGTTGAGGAGCCGGAAGCCGCGGGTGCCTTCGAGGCGGGCCCAGCGCGCTTCGTGC
>DASPJI010000725.1:0-4591 GCA_035628695.1 Thermoanaerobaculia bacterium
ATCGAACGACAGGACCCCCTGGAGCGACTCCCAGCTCCGGCGCTCGCTCTCCCCGGGCAGCTCAAGACCGGTCATCGGCAGCCGGACCTCGGATTCCGGCGCGACGGGCGGATTCGGCTCTCCGCCCGCGTCGGCGGCGGCGAAGGAGAGCACCGCGAGCGGCTCGCGGCACAGGCCCTCCAGCTTGAGGTGCTCCATCAAGAAGGTGCGGGAGAACCGCAGGTGGAGCACCGGATCGTGGCCCAACGCCGCGGTATAGAGCGCCAGGTTGGTGGCCGTATGCCCCACGTCGAGATGGCAGTAGCCGTAGCCGCGCAGGCGGTACTTCTTCATGCTCAGCCAGGGACGGGCGACGAAGGTGAGCAGAGCTTCCAATCGGTCTCCGGGACGGGTGACCAGACCCGCCTCGGCCAGCTCCTCCCGGGCGAGCGGCGGCGCGTCGCAGGGGACGAGGTGCCCCTTCTCGACATCCCAGAGATAGCTCCCCTCGCCGATGACGGTGGCGATCACCTCGAAGGGGTAGAGCGCTCCCGCCGAAGGCGTGGTGCGCCAGCGGACCTCTTGCCAGGCGCCAGCCAGGAAACGGGGCTGAGCCTGCACTCCGTAGCCGACCTTGAGGACGTCTTCGAGAGCGGCGCGCCAGGGCACGATCCGCGGCGCCGGCCTGACGGACGAAGACGTCGCCGACGCGACGCGCAGGCGCGCCTCGTTCCAGTAGTCGACCAGATTGCTCGCAGACGCGCTCGAACGTGTCGCCGGAATCATGGGCAGCTCCGAGAAAAGTGATGCATGACCTTGCGGATCGCCTCCAGATACTGTCCGACCAGCGCCCCATCCTCCTCGCGGTGCCAGACCGGCAGCTTCCAGGCGCGCGCGTAGAACTCGTCCGCCATGGGGAACTCCCGCTCCGGCGGGGATGCATAGCCGGGGAAGACGCGGCCGGGTTCGCGGAAGAGCGGCAAGCGGTGCACCGGGGCCGTGACCTTCGGGTGGTCGAGGGCCGAGCAGCCTTCGGCGGCGAGAGCGGCGAGCACCTGGCCGCTCAGACCGCGGCGGGCAAGCTCGCGGTCCAGGTGGAAGATGAGCCCATACCAGCTCGGCTCGGCCCCCTCCGGGATGGGCGGCAGCTCGAGGCCGGGGACGGCGCTCAGCTCGCGGCGCATCAGGTGGGCGTAGCGGCGCCGCCCGGCCAGCACGGCCGGCATGGTGTCGAGCTGCTGCTCCGCGATGGCCGCAGCGAGAGGGTGGATGCGCAGCTTGAGGCCGAGCCCGGTGACCCCATAGGCGTGCAGCAGGTGATCCTCGGGGATCTCCTGCAGGCAGCGTTTGGTGTAGTGGCCGAGGGCCAGGGCGCGGTAGAAGATCTCGTCGTCGCGGGTCAGCAGGACACCGCCTTCGCCGCCGGTCAGGGTCTTCTGGGCCTGCAGGCTGAGGGCGGCGGCGTGACCGAACGTTCCCACCGGCTGCCCCTTGTAGGTAGCGCCATGGGCGTGGGAGATGTCTTCCAGGAGCAGCAGGCCGTGCTCGCGGCAGAGCTCGACGAGCGGGTCCATGTCACACGGGACACCCCACAGATGAGTGACTAGTATGGCCCGGGTGCGCGCCGTGACCAGCTCCCGCGCCCGCGCCGGATCCATGTTGCCCGTACGGTCGCAGTCCACCAGGACCGGGATCGCGCCGGTGAAGAAGAGCGGGCTGTTCGAGGCGAAGAACGTGTAGTCGGGGCAGAGCACCTCGTCGCCCTGCGCCAGTCCGGCGCCGATGAACATCGCGAGGAGGGCCGAGGTGCCGGTGTTGAAGAGCAGCGCGTGCGGCAGGGCGTACTCGGCTTCGAGCCGCTGCTCGAGGCGCGCCACGACGCCCGAGCGGTCGTAGAGCGAGACCGCCTCGTCGAGCTGGCGAAGCACGGCCTGGCGCGTCTCGTCGGTGATCAACGGCCAGCGAAAGTGGGGCCCGGGCGTGGTGACCGCGGGCTCGCCGCCGTGGATGGCGAGCCGGCTCGAAACAGCCTCTACCATGGGAACTCCTCCCGGTCCTTGAAGAACTTGCCGCGCGGACCGCCGTCCGGCAGCATGGCGAGCCAGACGGCGGTCTCCGCCCCCTCCGCCACCGAGCGCGGAGCTTTCAGGCCGCCGAGGCGGGTGCGGACCCAGCCGGTGGTCATGGCGTTGACCAGGATGTTGGTCTCCTTGAGCTCGTCGGCCAGGATCACGGTCAGCGCGTTCAGGGCGGTCTTCGAGATGCGGTAGCTGGGCCCGCCGGCACCCAGCCGGGAGAACGACCCCCGCCCGCTCGACACGTTGACGATCCGGCCATATCCCTGCCGCCGCATGACGGGGAGGACGGCCTGGCAGCAGTGGAGCGCGCCGAGGAGGTTGGTCTCGAGCGTCCGCCGCGTCACGCCGGGATCCACCGTCTCCAGGGTCGCCCGCACGTCGATGGCGATGGCGGCGTTGTTGACCAGCGCATCCAGCCGGCCGAGCTCGGAGGCCACGGCATCGGCCACCTGCCGGGCCCGATCCGGGTCCGTCACGTCCAGAGTCTGGAAGTGGGCGTCCACCCCCGCCTGCCGCAGGAGAGCCAGGGCCCCGGCCCCCTTTTCCGCGTCGCGCGCGGTGAGCACGACCGTGTAGCCGGCGGCGCCGAGCTGGCGGCCGACTTCCAGGCCGATGCCGCGGCTCGCGCCGGTGATCAGGGCCACTCTCTTCACCGCGCGCTCTCCATGAGCTCACTCTCCCGCGACAGCAGCTCTGTCAATGGACAGTTCGGATCGGCGACGGCAGCAGCGAGGATCTGGAGGAAGCGTTCGCGCAGACGGACGACCCGCTCCGGCTCGAAGATGTCGCGGTTGTATTTGAAGCGCCCGGAGAGCCGGTCCGTCTGGGTGAAGAACAGGCTCAGGTCCAGACGGATCTTGCCGCTGTCGAACGGCAGGCGCCGGAACGCGAGATCCGGGGTGGACGGTTCGGACATCGGGCCGCTGGACGGCGTCCGGGCGGGCTCCGGGGGGGCCAGCCGCTTGTTGAGCTGGAACAGCAGGCGGAACGTGGAGAGGCCGCCGCGGTCGCCGTTCTCGAGGAAGCTCATCCCTTCCATCACCGGCTCGTAGAGGATGTCCGGGTGCTCGTGGGCCGCCAGCGTCACCTCGCGCACCCGCTCCAGGAGATCGCGGAAGGTGCGGGAGCCGGCGAACCGGGTGCGCAGGGGGAGCCCGGCGTAGAAGTTGCCGATCAGTTTCTCGGTCTCGAGCTGGTTGCGATTGGCGAAAAGGCAGGTGACGACGATGTCGTCCTGCCCCGTCTCATGGAAGAGCAGCGCCTCGAAAGCCGCGAGGAGCGTCATGAACAGCGTCACGTACTGCTCCGCGGCAAACCGGTCGAGCCTCCTTTCGAGCTCCTGCGGCACCAGGAAGGTCTCGAACCCGGCGACGAACGTCGGTTGGGCGGGCCGCGGCCCGAGGGCGAGGTCCACCGGGCGGGCCCCTCGCAGGTGCTCGCGCCAGAACGCCACCTGTCCCGCCAGCGCCTCTCCGGCGAGGGTCTGCCGCTGCCAGCGCGCGAAGTCCTGGTACTGAGCGGCAAGCGGCGGCAGAGGAGAGGGATGGCCGGCACGGAAGGCGGTGTAGAGATGGATCAGCTCGGTGGTCAGAACGTCCTGCGACCAGCCGTCGAAGGCGCTGTGGTGGACGGTGAGCAGCAGCGCGTGCTCGCGCACCGAGCCGCGGAAGAGGGTCAGCCGGAACAGCGGCGCGCGCGCGTAGTCGAAATGCGTCCTCCCGTCGAGGGTGCTCCAGTGCCGGATCTCCGCCATCCGGTCGCCGGGCGCCACGCGCGCCAGGTCGACGATGGAGATCCGGACCTGGACCTCGGGGTGGACGACCTGGACCGGCCCGTCCGGACTTTCGGCGAAGCTCGTCCGCAGCACCTCATGACGGTCGACGATCTCCTGCAAGGCCCGTTGCAGGCAGGCGACGTCCAGCTCGCCTTCGAGCTGCGTCAGCATGGGGATGGTGGAGGGCATCGTGCGGGCCTCGATCTGCCGCCCCGCCCAGAAGCGCTCCTGCGCGAACGACAGCGGCGGCGGGGTGCCCCGGTGCTGCCGGAAGGCGCCGATGGCCGGCCTTTCCGCCGCACCTTCGTCTGTGCGCCGGCGCTCGATCTCGGCGGCGATTCCGGCGACGGTCGGCGCCGCGAAGAGGACGCGCAGAGGCAGATCGACCTGGAACGCCTGGCGCAGGCGCGAGATCACCTGAGCGCCGCTCAACGAATGCCCGCCGAGCTGGAAGAAGTTGTCGTCCGGGCCGACGCTCGGAAGCCGGAGGACCTCCGCCCAGAGCCGCGCCACGATCTCCTCCACGGGGGTGAGCAGGGCGCGCGACTCGCCATCCGCGGCGGGGATCTCCCAGGCGCGTTGCGCGAGGGAACGGCGGTCGACCTTGCCGCTCGGCGTCAGCGGCATCTCCGGCAGAGGCACGAACACCGCCGGCACCATGTACGACGGCAGACGCTCGTGCAGCAGCTCCCTGAGCTCGTCGATGGCCGCCGGCTCCTGGCCACCGTGGCCAGAAAAACAGGCCACCAGCCGCCGGTCG
>DASPJI010000726.1:0-4180 GCA_035628695.1 Thermoanaerobaculia bacterium
CCGATTCGGTGCGCATCCAGCTCCCGATGCGCCAGGTGATCCTGCAGGGGATCAAGCGCGCCCCCAACGCCAAGACGCTGGTGGCACGGCTCGGCCGGAAAGAGACGGTCTTCGAACCGTGTTATCGCGAGGAGGAGCTGATCGAGCTCGCCCTGGACGCCGACGAGTACCGGCTCCTGCGGCTGGTGGACGGCAACCGGACGCTCTACGATATCTGCATCCAGGGGCCGCACAGCCCGGCCGACAACGGCAAGGCGCTGTACGCGTTCCAGGTGCTCCAGCTCGTCCGGTGCTCGTCCGGCGGCGCGGGCGGCTCTGGAGGCCCCGGAGGCGGATATCCTCCTGGCCCGGAGCCGAAGGCCAAGGACGAGAACACCGGCGCCATCAAGATCCGGTTCAAGACACAGGGCGACAAGTTCAGCTCGTAACTCGACGAGGGGTGGTTTTCTCGCATGCCGATCTATGAGTATCAGTGTCAGAGTTGTGGGAAGCGGTCGGAGCTGCTGCAGCGCATGGCCGATCCGCCGCTCGCCGTCTGCCCGGAGTGCGGCGGCGAGGTGAAGAAACTGATGTCCGCACCGGCCGTCCAGTTCAAGGGGAGCGGCTGGTACGTCACCGACTATGCCGGCAAGAAGGGGGGGGAGGGGAAGTCCGAGAGCAAGGCCTCGGATTCCACGTCCAAGGAGGGGGGGAGCTCCGACAAAGCGGCCAGCGCCCCGGCTCCCGCCGCCGGTTCCTCCGGCTCTTCAGGTTCCTCCGGCTCCGACTGAGAACGCCCGTCCGGGGGAGGAGCGGAATTTTCCCCCTCCTCCGTGGGTTGCCCTCGCTGGTGTCCGGGTAAAGACTGGTAAGATGTACCATCGAGGCCGGCTTGCGATGTAGCTAACGCCGCTTCACCAGCAGCTCCGGTTTCTCCTGGCGAGGGGGAACCGGGTTCAAGGGGGTTTGTCGCCATGAAGTCCACGGTCCGCGTTCTCTTCGTCCTCCTCGCCCTCGTTCCGATTCTCTCGGCCGTTCCGGCCTCCGCCACCACCTATCAGATGGTCTCCGACCAGACCCTGGCCGATCAGGCCCCGGTCATCGTCGAGGCGCGCGTGGTCGCGGCCGAGCCGGCCCCCGTCGTGGGGCGTCCAGCCACCGACTACCAGGTCGAGGTCGAGCGGGTGATCAAGGGTGACCTCGCCGGCAGCACCGTCATGGTCCGGATCCCCGGCGGCATCGGCACCGGCGGCATCGGCCTCAAGATCTGGGGCGCGCCGCGGTTCCGGGAGGGCGACCGGACGCTGCTCTTCCTCTCCCCCGGCAAGGACGGCGTCTACCGGCCGCTCCACCTGATGCTCGGCGCCTTCCATGTCCAAAAGGTCGGTGACCGCGACGTGGCCGTCCGCGAGCTCTCCGAGACGGTCGAGGTCGGCCCCCAGGGGCTGCGGCCGGGCTCCGACATCATCCGCGACTTCGATGGCTTCTCGGCGTGGCTGCACGACCGCTCGCTCGGCGTGCCCCGGCCGCAGGATTACATGCTGGCCACCTCGGCCGGCGTGACCGAAAAGGGTCTCGGCCAGGCGACCGAGAAGTACACCCTGCTCCGCTGGCCCCAGGACGACATGCCGGTCCGCTGGTTCCGCTTCGATCAGGGGCAGGCCCTCGACTGGCGGGTCCACAACGGCGGTCAGCCCGGCCTGGGACTCGAGCGGACCGTCAACGCCTTCCAGGTGGCCCTCCAGGCGTGGAATGACGATCCGGGCAGCAACATCCGCTACAACTACGTGGGCACGACGGACGCCAGCGGCGGTCTCGTCGAGTCGGACGATACCAACACCATCCTGTTCGACGACCCCTATCGTGACGACCCCGACAACGCGGTCGAGGGGACCTTTCGTTGCGGCCGGGGCGGCGTGATCGCCATCGGCGGCCCCTACTTCACCATCGCCACCCGGAGCTTCCGGGGTGAGAAGTTCCACGAGGCGGTGGAAGCCGACATCGTCACCAACGACGGCACGGACTGCTTCTTCCAGGACAACGTCAGCGTCGCCGAGGAGGTCTTCGCCCACGAGCTCGGGCATACCCTCGGCCTCGGCCACTCGGAGGAGGACGACGCGGTCATGCGGGCCACGGCCCATGACGACAACCGCGGCGCCCGCCTGCACGGGGACGACCGGGCGGCGGTGGCCTTCCTGTATAGCGGAGGCACCGCCACCCGCGCGCCGGCGGCTCCCAAGAAGCTCGTCGCCAAGGCCGTCTCGGGCACCGTGATCCGCCTGACCTGGCGCGACATGTCCAACAACGAGGACGGCTTCCACGTCGAGGTCAAGCAGGGCAACCGGTTCGTGGAGCTCGGCGTCGCGGACCCCAACACCAAGCAGGTCGAGATCGAGGGCCTCACCGCCGGCAAGAACTACATCTTCCGGATCCGCTCGGGCAACTCCGCCGGCTTCTCCGCCTACAGCAACCAGGCGCGGGCCACCACGCCACGGGCACGACGTAACCGGCAGCGATAGGTTCCGGAGCCAAGCTCCCGTTCAGGAACGGCCGGCAGAGATGCCGGCCGTTTCCTTTTTGACGGGGAAAGCGACCGCGGCTCCCACGAGAATCGCCGGCAGGAGATGCAGGACCAGCCGCGGGAAGCTCGACTCCACCAGAAACACGACGTCGACCCGGGCGCTGAAGTAGACGTAGAGATAGAAGGCGAGCTGCAGCGAGGCCACGGCCGCCAGGGGACGCAGCCTGCGGTCGAGGGCCAGCAGCGGCAGGAGCGCCAGGCCCAATTCCAGCCGGTGCCAGGCCCCTCCCCGGACCGAGTCCCACAGGGCCGGGAAGATCAGGGAGGCCCGGCTCCAGTCGAAGGAACCCGCGTTGTAATCCTGAAAAAGGCCGTGGTGGCGGACCGCCGCGAGCCAGGGGAGCGCCACCGCCGCCACCGGAAGCCCGAGCCGGAGGGCGCTCCGCACGAGGCCGGACAGCCCGGGGCGCGTAAAAGCCAGGTGCCGGACGAACTGGACCAGCACGAGCAGCGCCGCGAGCGGCAGGCCCTCCGTCTTCGAGGCGGCCGCGAACGCCGCCGCGCAGCCGATCTGGAAGTCGCCATCCCGGCCGGGCGGGGCCAGCAGGGCGGGCACGGCCGCGAGCAGAGCCAGAGCGATCATCCAGTCCGCGGCCGCCGCCATGAGGTGGCCGATGCCGAACCCCGCCAGGACGAGGGCGGCCACGGCGAGGGCCGCCTGCCGGACGAAGCGGTCGGGGGCCCACCGCCGCAGCACCTCCCGCGCCGCCAGCAGCATCGCCGCCAGCCAGACGGTCGACCAGAGCATCATCACCGGCTCCCGGAAGCCGCCGCCGAGGATCGCGGTGGCGGCGAACAGGATCGGCAGGAGGTTGGGATAGTCGGGGTGGATCGGCCAGTTCCAGCTCCGCGCCAGGTACTCGAAGTCGATCCCCCGCTCGAGATAGAAGCGGTGCCCCTTGATCCCCCAGTGATAGATGAAGTCGGGGATGGCGTTCCACAAAGTGAGCGAGAAGAGGGCGAACACCCCGAGGGCGGCCAGCGCCACGGCGTCCCCCCAGCCCAGGTCGGAGGGGAACCGCGCCGGCGCCTCGGAGGAGGCCCAGCGGGTGAAACGATGCGCCAGGAAGGCCGCCAGCCCCAGGGCCGGGATCAGGGTGAGCGGCGACCAGGGGATGCCGGCGCCGTCCAGCGCCATCAGCAGCAGATAGAAGACGAGGCAGCCGGCGAGCAGGCCGGTGACGGCGCGGTCGGGAGCGGTCACGCCGGCCTCCGCACCGTGTAGAGCCGGCAGCCGGGGAGCTGCCGCATCTCGGTCAGCCAGGGGTGCGCCATCTGCCGCCGATAGTCCACCAGATACTGCGCCAGCTCCGGCGTCTCCGGCGATTCCAGGGGGAGGACGTGCATCTCGGGCAGCAGGTACGCGGCCCAGCGCCAACGGAAGAACTCCCCCTGGCTCGGTCCCGGCGGCGAGACGAACGCCACATAGCTGCCGGCGGGCACGTGCTTGCGGACGGCGGCGAGGCAGTCCGCCAAGCGCTCCTGCTGGGGGATGCCGAAGCGCCAGAGGGCGGGCCCGGCGGCCCGCTCGTGCCGGTGGTCGTACCCCTCCAGGCCCGCGCGGACCTCGTAGAGGAAGCCACGGAGGCTCCAGGCGAGGATGAACCCCAGGATCAGTTT
>DASPJI010000727.1:0-4089 GCA_035628695.1 Thermoanaerobaculia bacterium
CACCTGGAAGAGCGGCGAGTGGCTGAGGCTGCGCCGTGGGCCCAACTCGTCGACCAGCTTCTCGAAAGGAACGTCCTGGTGGGCATAAGCCTCGAGCGCCAGCGTCCGCACCTGCGCGACGAGCTCGCGGAAGGTGGCCCCCTCCGGCAACTCGGCCCGGATCACCAGAGTATTCAAGAAGAAGCCGACCAGCCCCCCGACCTCGGGCTGGCGCCGGCCCGAGATCGGCGTCCCGACCGGCAGGTCGCGCTGCCCCGTCATCCGGCCGAGGAGAGCGACAAAGAGGGCCAGCAGGGTCATGAAGGGGGTCGCCCCGGCGCGGCGGGAGAGAGAGTGGAGCCCCGTGGAGGCGGCGGCCGGAAGCGTCAGGGGCAGGTCGGCGCCACGATAGCTCTGCACCGCCGGCCGGGCCCGGTCCGCCGGCAGCTCCACCACGGGCGGGTCATCCCCGAGGCGCCGCCGCCAGTAGGCGAGCTGGGATTCCAGGACCTCCCCCTGGAACCATCCGCGCTGCCAGACCGCGAAATCGGCGTACTGGATCGGCAGGGCCGGCAGGACGGCCGGGCGCCCCTGCCGGAAGCCTTCATAGAGAACCGACACCTCACGCCACAGGATCTCCATGGACCACGCGTCGGTCGCGATGTGGTGGGCGTTGACCAGCAGGACGTGCTCACGGTTGGCCAGGCGCAGCAGGGAGGTCCGGAGAACCGGACCAGACCGCAGGTCGAAGGGGCGCCCGGCCTCCAGCGTCGCCAGCCGGCGCGCCTCGGCTTCGCGGCTCCCCTGCGAGAGGCCTCCCAGGTCGGTCAGCGGCAGGCTCGGAGCGAAGGGGAGGCCGATCACCTGGACGGCGGCGCCACCTTCAGCGGCGGCGAAGGTGGTCCGCAAGACCTCGTGCCGCTCGACGATCCCGGCGAGGGCCGCGGCGAGCGCCGGCACGTCCAGCTCGCCCGTCAGGCGCAGGAAGTAAGGGGTGTTGTAGACCGCGCTGCCGGGCTCGAGCTGGTCGATGAACCAGAGCCGCTGCTGGGCAAAGGAGAGGGGGATCTCGCCATTCCGCGGCACCGGCGCGATGGGAGCGGACTGCGGCACCCGCCACAGCTCCTCCACCTGCTCGGCGATCCCGGCCACCGTGGGGCTCTCGAAGACGCCGCGCAGCGACAGCTCGACACCGATGGCCTCGCGCACCCGATAGATGAGCTGCGTGCCGAGGAGCGAATGCCCGCCCAGGTCGAAGAAGTTGTCATGGATGCCCACGCGCTCGACTCCCAGCAGGTCGGCCCAGATCTGGGCCAGCACCTCCTCGACCGCTGAGCGCGGCGCCGCGAAATCGGCCTCGGACCGCGAAGGCTCCGACGGCGCCGGCAGGGCGGCGCGGTCCAGCTTGCCGTTCGGTGTGAGCGGCAGCGTCGGCAGGACGACGTAGGAAGTGGGGACCATGTACTCCGGCACGCGCTCGGCGAGGAGCGCCCGCAGCTCGGCCGCTACGTGGGCCTCTCCCCGTGGCACCACATAGGCCACCAGCCGCTCGTCTCCGGGCTGGTCCTCCCGCACCATCGCCACCGCCTCCGCCACCCGCGGATGGGTGCGCAGGATCACCTCGATCTCGCCGGGATCGAAGCGGTTGCCCCTGATCTTGATCTGCTGCCCCGCGCGGTTGACGAACTCGAGCGCGCCGTCCTGCCGCCGCCGGGCCAGGTCGCCGCTCCGGTACATGCGTCCGCCCGGCTCCGCGGCGAACGGATCGGGCAGGAAGCTGGCCGCGGTGAGGCCGGGGCGGTCCAGATAGCCGCGGGCCGGCGGCTCGCCGCCGATCCAGACCTCGCCGAGGAAGCCGTCCGGCACCGGCAGCAGCCGCCGGTCCAGCAGGTAGAGACGGGCGTTGTGGATGGGGAGGCCGATGGGGACCGCCATTTCCGGCCTCTCCGAGACGGTGCGCTCCGCCACCCAGGAGGAGATCTGCACCGTCGTCTCGGTGGGGCCGTAGAGGTTGACCAGCTGCGCGCCGGGCAAGACGCCGTAGAAACGGTCCCGCAGGTCGCCCCAGAGCGCCTCGCCGCCACAGAAAACCCGCGTGAGGGAGGCACAGCCGGCGAAGGCCTCCTCCTCCAGCAGCAGGCGCAGCAGCGAGGGGACCACCTGCAGGACCGTGATGCGGCGGGCAGCCAGGGTGCGGGCCAGCAGCGCGGGCTCGCGGTGCGCGCCCGGCGCGGCGAGGACCAGCTCCGCTCCCATCATCAGAGGCAGGAAGAGCTCCCACACCGAGGCGTCGAAGCCGAAGGGGGTCTTCTGCAGGACGCGGTCGTCCGCCGCCAGCGGATAGGCCTCCCGCATCCACAGCATGTGGTTGGTGAGAGCGCGGTGCCGGACCACCACCCCTTTGGGTACTCCGGTGGAGCCCGAGGTGTACAGCACGTAGGCGGCGTTCTCCGGGTCCGGTGGAGGCCATGCCTCCTCGCCGGTGTCGGACCACGTCTCGGGCTCGTCGAGGAAGGCTACCCGCGTCCCCCCGTTCACCGGCGGGAGCTTCGCCAGGAGGGGCGGCCGAGTCAGCAGCACCGCCGCCTTCGAGTCTTCCAGGACGAACGCCTGGCGGGCGGCCGGGTGATCGGGATCGACGGGCACGTAGACACCGCCGGATTCGAGGATGCCCAGGATCCCCACCACCATCTCCACCGAGCGCTCGACGCAGAGCCCCACCCGGACATCGGGCCTCACTCCCAGGCGGCGCAGATGCCCGGCAAGCCGGCGGGCCCGCTCGGCCAGCTCCCGGTAGGTGAGCCGGTCGTCATCCGTGGACAGAGCGACCGCGCCGGGCGTGCGGCCGGCCTGCTCCCGGATCAGGTGGTGGACGGGAACGGGCTCGAACCGCCGGGCCGTGGCTTCGTGGGCGGCTGCCAGCCGCCGGTGCTCCGCGGCGTCGATCAGATCGAGCTCGTCGACACGGGAATCGGGAGCGGCGACGGCGTTGGCCAACAGGGCCCGGAAGGCGTCCAGCAGGCGCCGGACATCCTCCTCGGCGAAGCGGCTGGCGTCGAAGTGGAGCTCGATCCGCAGGCCCTCCTGCTGGCGCCGGCACACCAGCTTCAGCCGGAAGCGCTCGACGCAGGCGTACGTCCGTTCCTGAGAGAACGAGACGCCGCCGGCGCTCTCGGCCGCTTCCCTTGGCTCCTCGAAGCCGAAACCGGCGGCGAAAAAGCCGCCGCGCTCCCCTTCGGGCAGCCGCTCCCAGGAGAAGTACTCCTGCCAGTCGTACAGCGCCTCCACCTGTTGGTCGAGGCGGGCCAGCAGGGCGCGGAACGGCCCCTCCTCGCGCACGGCCACCGGCAGCGGGAGCGTGCGGACGAACAGACCCAGGGCGGTGTCGAACCCCTCGTAGTGGCGCCCCTCGAAGTCGACGCCCAAGGTCCAGGGCTCCCCCTCCGCCGCGGTCAGCCGGTGCAGCAGCACCTGCCAGGCGGCCAGGAGGACGACGGACAGCGGGCAGGAGGCCGCGCCGGCCAGCTCCTCGGCCCGCTCGAGCGTCTCCCGGCCGATGGCGGCGCCGACGACGCGCGGCCGGAAGGCCGTCCGGCCCCCGGGGTCCGGCTCGCGCTCGAACGGCAGCTCGCGGACGGCGTGACCGGCTCGCATCTCCCGCCAGAGCTCGCGTCCGGCGTCCGTCTCCTCCGCCTCCAGCAACTCGTTCAGACCCTCGGCCACGTCGGCGTACTGGGCGGGCTCCTCGCTCCCGGGGCCACCCAGCCCCAGGCGGGCGGCGTAGGCCTGCCGCAGGTCCCGGACGAGGATCTCCAGCGCCGCGGCATCGGCGCAGAGCGCGTGCGCGCCCACCACGAGAACGTGCTCCCGGGCAGCGAGGCGGACGAGGGCCACGGTCAGGGGAGGCTCGCGGTCCGGAGCGAAGGGCCGGTCCAGCATCTCCTCCCAGAGGCCCTCCAGCGCCGCCGTCCGAACCTCCCCCTCGCGGCCGGAGAGGTCGAGCAGCTCGATACGGGGCCGCCACTCCTCGTCCAGAACCACCTGGGCGGGCCAGCTCCTGCCGGGCAGCCGGTGGAAGAGCGTGCGCAGGATCTCGTGCCGCGCCACCAG
>DASPJI010000728.1:0-8331 GCA_035628695.1 Thermoanaerobaculia bacterium
GCCTGGATCGGGAAGCGCGCCGCGAGCATCGACCGCCGGCGGGCCACGCCCTCGGCCCAGGTCCAGCCCTGGCCCGCGGCCGGCCTCGCGGCCGACCTCGCGCCGACGGCCACCGCGGCGGGGAGCGGCGAGACCACTCACCTCTCGGTCATCGACGGCGCCGGCAACCTGGTGGCGCTCACCACGACGCTCAACGGCCTGTTCGGCTGCGGCCTCTGGGTGCCCGAGGCCGGCCTCTTCCTCAACAACGAGATGGACGACTTCACCACGGCGCCGGGGCGGCCGAACTACTTCGGGCTCGTCCAGGGGGAGGCCAACGCCGTCGCCCCCGGCAAGCGGATGCTCTCCGCCATGACCCCCACCCTCGCCTGGAAGGGGGACGAGGCCATCGCCATCGGCGGCCGTGGCGGCTCGCGCATCCCCACCCAGACGGCGCAGGTGCTGCTGCATCTGCTGGTGGACGGCGATCCGCTCCTGACCGCCCTCGGCCGTCCGCGCCTCCACCACCAGTGGCTCCCCGACCAGTTGGAGGTGGAGCCCGACGCCCTCTCCCCCGAGACCTGGGCGGAGCTGGCGCGCCGCGGCCACAAGATCGAGGTGAAGGAGGGGCCGGTCTCCGCCAAGGTCTACGCCGTCCGCCGCCTCGCCGACGGCCGGGTGGAGGCGGCCCCCGACCCGCGGAGCACGGGTACGGGCGGGATCGTGGATCCGGAACGGTAGACGCCCCCGGCACGGGTTTTGCCCCTCCCTCTCGCAGACTGGAGGAGGCAACGCATGTCCCGGATCCCAGGCAGGCTCTCCCGACCGATGGCGCTGGCCATGTCTCTGCTCCTCCTGGCGCTGGGGGGAGCGGCGGCCCAGCAGGAGCCTCCGCCGCGCGCCGAGCAGCGCATCGAGGAGGAGATCGCGGTGCGCGAGACCAGCGTCGTGGTCGAGCTGCCCGACACGTTGCGCGACGGCCGGCTGGGTACGAACGACTTCCTGGTGATGGTGGACGGCAAGCTCCGGCGGGTGACCCGGGCGCAGCCGCTCTCCGGCGACGAGCCCTGGAGCCTGGTCGTCTATGTGGACAGGGTGTTGGCGAAAGCGGACACCCAGTTCCCGGCCCTCCTCGCCCTCGCCCAGCGCTCCGGCGAGCTGGCCGCCCGCGGCAGCATCGAGGTGGTGGTCGCCGATCCGGCGCCGCGCACCGTCCTCGCCGCCACCCGGGAGCCGCTGCGCATCCGGGAGATCCTCTCCGGCCTCGCCGGCGAGGCCCGCGTCGCGCGGCAGGGGCCGGACGCGGAGCGCGCGGCCACGGCCGCGTTGACCTCAGACGCCCCGGACGCCCAGGTCGTCCTCCGGCGCCAGCTCGACCGCCTGCTGACGCGCCTGGCCGACCGCACCACCGCCGGCCCACGGGCCCTGCTCCTGGTCGCCGACGGCATGGACCTGCCGCCGGAGCAGGTCGAGCGGCTGGCGCGCGTGCAGATGGGGGCGATGACCAGCGCGCCCGCCCCTTCCGGGGCGGCCGCCCTCTTCGTCGAGGCGTCGCGCCTCCTCGCCGCGTACGGCTGGGTGACCTTCGCCATGCCGTTCCGCGACCTCGGCGACGGGCCGGGCGAGGCCAACCGCGGCACCAACGAGACCACACGGGTGCGGCAGAGCGCCGACTACGGCGACCTGAGCTCCACCGTGCCGCCGATGATCCTCCAGGCGCGGCCGGGAGGATCCCCCTCGGCCCTGCAGCTGCCGCGGGTGATCGACCTCTTCGTCCTGCCGAACCTGGCGCCGTTGCGGGCGCTGGCCCAGCCGACCGCGGGCACGGTGGTCGCCTTCCCCGAGCAGCTCGACTTCGTCCTGCGCGGCCTCGGCCGGCGCTGGGAGGTCTCGTACGAGTCCCCCGAGTCGGTGAACGGCCGGCTCTCCTCGTTCGAGGTGATGGTGCCCGCGTCCCAGGTCCGCCCGCGCACCCAGCGCTGGATCCGCTCCTCGACGCCGGAGGAGATCACCGAGGCGCGCCTCCGCCTCCTGGTGGGAGGGGGCACCCCGGCGAACGACCGTGCCGGCGCCCTGCCCGCCACCATCTCCGCCGCGGCCAGGGAGGACGGCCTGGCGTTGCACGTCGAGGTGGCGCCGTTCCCCTCCCAGGGCTCGCCGCCGGCGGGACCGGTCCGGATCTCCCATGCCCTGGTCCGCCAGGGGGGAGAGATCCAGATCCGGCATCATCTGGCCCCCGGGATCGCCCGGCCGGACCAGGGGTGGAGCCGCGACCTGACCATCCCCCTCCCCAAGGGGACCCTCGGGGTGGCGGTGATCGTCGAAGACCTGGCCCGGGCGCGCTGGAGCGCCACCATGATGGCGCCGGGGGCGGCCGCCGGGGCGGCCGGCCCCACCCGCTGAGAGGTCCCCCTACTGGAAATAGCCGGTCACGTCCACCAGCAGGTGGACGTGACCGCCGCCGAGCAGGGCGGTGGAGGCCCCCAGCGCGCCGCCGCCGTCCGCCGGCAGGTTCAGGATGCCGTTGTTGGCGCGCACCTGGCCGGCCCGGAAGT
Organism: Thermoanaerobaculia bacterium; assembly: GCA_035628695.1. Taxonomy (GTDB): domain Bacteria; phylum Acidobacteriota; class Thermoanaerobaculia; order Multivoradales; family UBA5704; genus DASPJI01. The sequence goes on from DASPJI010000728.1 coordinate 2,535, forward strand.
TGACCGAGCTGGCCAGCGGCGGCGGCTGGTTGCCGGGATGGAGCGTCACGTGCCCCTGGCCGGTGGGCAGCACCGCCGTCACGTTGGCCACCACGGCCCGCGCCGTCGCCGGGATGCCGCACGCCCCGGTGACCTGGAAGATCCGCGACGGGCCGGGGACGAGCGGCGAAGAGCTGCGGGTGTCCAGCACCCGGCAGGGCTGGACGGTGTAAAAGCTGGTGGGCGGCGTGGTCCAGCCCGCCCGCACCTTGAAGTGCAGGGTGCCGGTGCCGAAGTTGTTGACCGCCACCCACCAGCGGCCCGGCTGCGGGTTCGCGAAGCTGCAGCGCTCGGTCAGCGTCGAGCCCTGGGACGAGTCGCAGTCGTGGGTGGAGCGGTCCGGCTTGGCGCCGCGGCGCACCAGGAGGTCCACGTCGCCCGACAGGTCGGCCAGCTCCACCGTCAGATTCGTGGCGCCGCTCTCGACGTCGAAGAAGTAGTACTTCCAGGCCTCGCCCGAGGAGGAGGCGGTCAGGAAGTCGCCCGCCACCAGGCCGTTGGTCAGCAGGCGGTCGCTGCCGTTGGCCGTCCCCCAGGCGGCCCGCACCGAGAAGGCGATGTTCCCCGTGTCCTCGTTGTTCAGGCCGATCCACCAGCGGCCGGCGGCGGGTTGGGAGACGACGCAGCGGCGGCTGAGGCCCCCCCACCAGGCGTCGTAGCAGTTGTAATCCGACCCGGTGGGCTTGGCGCCCTGACGGACGAAGAGCGAGACCTCGCCGGTGAGGTCGAGGACGTCCACCACCAGCTCGGCGGTCCCGGCCGGCACGTCGATGTAGTAGTAGCTCCAGGTGCCGTTCTCCACGTAGCCGTGCAGCGAGTCCCGGAGAGGGGTGCCGTTGGCCAACAACCGGTCGGGGGCGGGCACCGTGAAGTAGGCCGTCACCCACCGCGGGTAGCTCATCTCGAACGTACAGCCGGGGCCTGTGCCGCAGGACCAGCCGTCGGACCAGCCGGCGAAGACCGAGCCGGGGCTGGGGACCGGGGTGAGTGTCACCAGGGTCTCCTCGGGGTAGAGCTCCGTGCAGTCCGTGCCGCAGTCGATCCCGGGCGGAGAGCTGGTGACCCGGCCACTGCCCCCGCCGGCCACGTCGACGGTGAGCTGGTACTCCGGCACCCACCGGGCCGCCACGGGCAGCCGCGCCGGCGGCGCCACCCCGCCCGACGGCGTGAGGACGACGACCCCCTCCCGCCAGCCATAGCTGCCCGGCGGGGCTTCGACCGTTATCTGGACGGTCCGGCTCTCCCCCGGGGCGAGGGTGAAGGAGGAGGGCGTGACGGTGACCGTGAAGCCGGCCGGAACCGTGGACGACGACGCCCAGGTAGACGAGACGTCCAGCGCGCTCCGCACCGTCCGCGTCCAGGTGCAGGTCTTGACGCAGAAGCCGTCCCCCAGGCTGGGCAGGTTCAGGGCCTCCGGATGCCCGCCCAGCGAGGGGTCGGCCTGGGCGAGCTCGGCGCCGGTGACGTCGAGGAGCAGGCCGGCACGGGCGGCGGCGCCGGCGTCGAGCCGCCCGGCTCCGACCTCCAGCGCCTGGGCGGGCGTCCCGTCCTCCCAGACCACGGTCCCATGGAGGTGCCGGTCTGGAAGACGAAACCCTGGGAGTCGTGGTCGGCGGCCAGGATGTCGACGCCGGGAGCGGCCAGGTCCGGCTTGACCACGCCGGGTACGGTGAGGCTGGGCCCGCGCGAGCTCCCGGCATAGAAGATGTCGCCCAGGGAGGGATGGGTCTCCACGAGGGTGCCGGAGAGGACGGCGGTGTGGCCCGCGCCGGAGCCCAACCACTCATCGAGCGCGTAGACGATGTTGTCGCGGATATAGATCCAGGGGAGGTCCGGGCCTTCGATCGGTGGCGGGTAGTCCTCGAAAAAGCTGTAGTAGTCAGCCAGCAACACACCCCCGGCGCCGCCGGCCAGGACGTTGGCGCTCACCTGCGCCGCCCCGTTCCACGGGTAGTAGGCGCAAACTACGATCTCCCCGCTCCAGGTGCCCGCCGGGAACGGGACCGTGCACTCCCCGTCGCCGTAGTCCCAGGCCGGGACGATCGGCGCCGGGCCGTAGGGGCCGCTCAACCCCCACCCCTGGATGTCAGCGGGCGGCGGCGAATCGCCGCCACTCATCGTCTTCAGGGAGGCGACGAGCCGCCGGTGGTGGGTGGTGGCGGTGAGCGCCATGACCCAGGGGAGCTCGGCGACCGAGGACAGGTACGTGGTGAACCCGTCATTGCCGGCCGGCACGGCCACGAAGACCCCCGCCTCGCGGGCGTTCAGCAGCGCCGCCGCCAGAGCGTCTTCCCAGGGGTCCGACGTCAGATAGGCGCCGAAGCCGAGGGCCACCACGTCCACGCCGTCCGCCACCGCCTGGTCCACGGCCTCCAGGAACAGGTAGGACGAGCAGGAGTGGCTGGTCGGGCAGGCATCGTAGGCGATGAGGTTGGCGTGCGGCGCCACGCCGGAGACGTCGCGGACGAGGTCGATTCCCGGGCCGCTCACGGTGGCGGAGAGGTGGTTGCCCACCGCGATGGCCGCCACGTGCGTGCCATGGCCGGTCTCGTCCGGCGCCGGAGCACTCCCGACGCCGTAGGCCCACAGCCCGATGAGCTTGTCGTTGCAGGGGATGGCCGGATCGTAGGCGGGGTCGGCGGGATCGCACCGGCCGACGTACTGGCCCGCACCCCGCGGGTTGGTATGGTCGTAGCCGTCCCCGCCCACGTCCGCGAAGGAGGGGTGGCCGGCGTTCAGGCCGGTATCGATCACTCCGACCACCATGCCCTCCCCCCGGGTGCCCGGCAGGCCGCCGGTGCCGCTGCCGTCCCAGATCGTGTCCGCCCCGATCCAGGCCGGGCCGGCGTCGGACTGCGGCACCATCTCGCGGCTGCGCTCGACCTGGGCGACGCCGGGGACACGGGCGATCCGCTTCGCCTCCCCGGGCGACAGCTCCAGGGCGAAGCCGTGGGTCGCCACGGCGTAGCGGGCCAGCGGCTCGGCCTGGCGGCCGAGCACCTTGGCGATCCGGACGAGCGTCTCGTCCTGCCGCTGCCGCAGGTAGCCGGCATAGCTCCGGCTGGCGGCGGACCCGGCGTCGAGCCGGTCCCTGCGGCCGCGGGCGCGGGGACCGGCCTCGGGGCGGGTGGCGGCGAAGCTCGGAACTCCGCCCCGGTACCCGGCCACGGGCCGGTCCTCGAGCCGCACGACATAGACGCCGGGCCCTGCCGGCTCTTCAGCCGACACCGGCACCGCCAGGACCAGGACACACAGACACACGGACACCAACAGCCGTCTCGGGGCGATTTCCACGGGGAGGCCCTCCTTCGGATTGGAGTGATTCTCACTGGAATTCTATTTCGCCACCTCCGGGCTCAACAAACGCCCCGGAACCGTGTCTAATAGAGCCGAGGCCCCGCGGCTCGCGAGACCGCGGGGCCCCCCTGTAGTCCGGCCCAGGGCGCTCCCCCGCACCCTGGGTCCTTTTTTGTTCTCGCCGCGGCCTCCCGCCGGGGAGGCGATAGACTGTCGCGCATGGCCAAGGGGAGCCCGGGCAAGGGCTGCGTCTTCTGCTCGATCGTCCGCGGCGAGACCGCCGCCGCCACCGTCCACGAGGACGAGCTCACCCTGGTCTTCCTCGACCACCGCCCGCTCCTGCCCGGGCACTGCCTGGTGGTGCCGAAGCTCCACGCGCCGACGCTGGCCGAGCTGCCCGAGGGGCTGGTGGCCCCCCTCTTCGGTACCGTCCAGCTCCTCGCCCGCGCCGTCGAGGAGGCGATGGAAGCGGACGGCTCCTTCACGGCGATCAACATCAAGATCAGCCAGAGCGTGCCGCACCTGCACGTCCACGTGGTCCCCCGCTGGAAGGGGGACGGCCTCTTCTCCCCCAAGCTCGTCTGGAAGCGCACCCCCTACGAGAGCGACGCCGCCCGGGCCGCCGTCCAGGCGAAGATCCGCGGCGCGCTGGAGCGGCTCGGCGGTCCCTAGGCGGGCTTCTCGGCCGGGAAGCCTTTTTGCAAGCTTCCCCCGCCTGGGAGGACTCGCCAATGCCCGCAACCGCCATCGACTTCGCGATCCGGCGCCGGGAGATGGTCGATCAGCAGATCGCCCGGCGCGGCGTCCGTGATCCCCGCGTGCTGGAAGCCCTGGCGACCGTGCCCCGGGAGGCCTTCGTGCCGGAGCACCTCGCCGAATTCGCCTACGACGACACGCCGCTCCCCATCGGCGAGGAGCAGACCATCTCCCAGCCGTTCATCGTCGCCCTGATGGCCGAGGCCCTGGAGCTGCAGGCGGGTGACCGCGTGCTGGAGATCGGCGCCGGCTCGGGGTACGCCGCGGCGGTGCTCTCCCGGCTGGCCGGCGAGGTCTACGCCATAGAGCGCCACGCCTCGCTGGCGAAGCAGGCGAGCCGGCGGCTGGAGGAGCTGGGCTACGGGAACGTCCGCGTCCACCATGGCGACGGCACCCTCGGCTGGCCCGAGGCCGCGCCCTACGACGCCATCGTCGTCGCGGCCGGTGGCCCCGACGTGCCGCCGGCCCTCGTGGACCAGCTCGCCCCGGGCGGGCGGCTGGTGATCCCGGTGGGCTCCGACCCGCGCCTCCAGAAGCTGATCCGGCTGCGGCGCGGTGCCGACGGCGTGGACCGGCGCGAGGATCTGGGGGACGTCCGCTTCGTCCCCCTGGTCGGGGTGCAGGGCTGGACCGAGAGCGGCCGGCAGGCGCCGGTGCTCTCCGGTCTCCCCGAGCCGCCCGCCGTCATCGCCCCGGCCCCCGCGCCGCCGCGCGAGCTGCCGGCGCTGATCCGCGAGGCCGCCGAGCCCTTCGGCTCCATCGATTCCATCGGGGACGCGAGCCTCGACGCGCTGCTGCAGCGCATCGGCGACGCCCGCCTCGTCCTCCTGGGGGAGGCCACGCACGGCACCTCCGAGTTCTACCGCATGCGCGCCCGCATCACCCGCGAGCTCGTCACCCGCAAGGGGTTCAACGTGGTGGCGGTGGAGGCCGATTGGCCCGACGCCGTCCAGGTGGACCGCTGGGTGCGGGGCCGCTCCGCGCCCGGATCCCACGATCGGGAACGGCGGGAGCGGGCCTTCGCGCGCTTCCCCACCTGGATGTGGCGCAACCATGACGTGCGGGACTTCATCCACTGGCTGCGGGACCACAACGCCGGCGTGGCGGACCCGGCCCGCAGGGTGGGCTTCTACGGCCTGGACCTCTACAGCCTCTACTCGTCCATCCACGCCGTCACCCGCTACCTCGACCAGGTGGACCCCGAGGCGGCGCGGATCGCGCGCCTCCGCTACGGCTGCCTGACTCCCTGGGAGCAGGACCCGGCGCTCTACGGCCAGGCGGCCCTGATGGGGCGCTACGACTCCTGCGAGCAGGGGGTGGTGGAGACGCTGGTGAAGCTGCTCGAGAAGCGGGTCGAGTACGAGAGCCTGGACGGCGAGCACTTCCTGGAGGCGGTGCAGAACGCCCGGGTGGCGGCCAACGCCGAGCGCTACTACCGGATCATGTACTACGGCTCGCGGGACTCCTGGAACCTGCGGGACCACCACATGTTCGACACCCTGGAGTCGGTGCTCGCCTTCCGCGGCCCGGAGTCGAAGGCGGTGGTCTGGGCGCACAACTCCCACCTCGGCGACGCGCGCGCGACGCAGATGGGGGACGTTGGGGAGCTCAACGTCGGTCAGCTCATGCGCCAGCGCCACGGCGACGAGGTCTTCTCGATCGGCTTCTCGACGCACACCGGGACCGTCACCGCCGCGCACGACTG
>DASPJI010000729.1:0-17985 GCA_035628695.1 Thermoanaerobaculia bacterium
GAATCTGCGGGACGCGTACAGCCGGTTCGTGGCTGCCTTCCGGGACGCCGCCGAGAAACTGAAGGCCGGCGACCGGACGGTGGCGTTCCCGGAGGGGAGCTTCCCCCCGGCAGCGCCCTTCGTGCGGCCGGCCTTCACGTAGCCGAGGGCCGACCTGGGCCGCAGACCCGCCGGCGGGTGAGCGCCGGCGACCTGAGTAGGGGAGAGGTGTGCCTGCTCGAGCCGTTACTGCCCAACGAGCGCCCCTGAAAGAGCCACCTAGAGTGCCTCGAGCCTCTCCTGATTCGCTCTCAATCGACCTTCCTGGCCTCCTGAGGCCGTCTCCGGCGTCCTCTTACGCTTGATCAGCGGCAGAGGAGCAGCGAATGGGGATTAATCCATCGTTCTCTTCACTTCGAGTGGGTGGCACCACATCCCACTGCACCTCACCTCTCTGCAGCACCTCATTCTCGTGCACATCATTCTCCTCTCCTCTCCTCTCTCATTCTCCTCTCCCTTTATCCCCCCCGCTAATCGTCGTGCAGCAGTACGTCTTCGTGCTGGCCTAATTTGATTGCAAGAGCCTGAATATTATCAATAACCCGTCCCCCTTCACTGAGGCTTAGCTGATGGATCTGAAGTGTAGGCAGGTTGGGGTCACTGAAGGCTCGGTCACCCGGGTAGGATACAGACCCCGCACTTGAGCGCCCTTGAAAGAGCTGTGGAATTAAGCCATTTCTGAGAGAGCGCTGCCGCACGCGTCCTCCATCCATCAAATACACTTTGCAGAGTGCATTCTCATCGCGCTCTAAGAGGGTCTTCAGATTGCAATTTGCGACGCAGAGGCCAAGCGCATCATCCTCATAAAGATATGAGAGTGGAACCAAAACGCGTTCGAAGAATTCCCTGAGGGCTACAAATGCGTAGTGATGCCTCGGGTAGGTCTCGTGCTTTCGGAAATCAAGGCCCTTCAATTGGCCCAAGAACCGATTGTTGTGCACTCCGTCTTCAGGAGAAAGGTGGGGCGCTTTTGGTGCAAACCAGCCATCGTCAAGAGTCGCCCGCATCCACGGGTTCAGTAGGACATTTCGACGTGTCGGCGCTAGCCTGCTATCCATATAGAAAAGGCGCCGCCACTCTTGAAGAGGATGGCCTCGATGCTCTGCAAGACGTTTACGCATGTCCTGCTCATGGGTGACATATGCCTCGTAGATTCTTCGGACATCCGGGTGTAGATAAACGCGGCAATAGCCAAGGTAATCTCGATGGTATCCAAAAAATCGCGCTCGCTGTTGAATCGTGTCAGCGGTCCAACCACCCGGAGACCTGGGCATGTACGTCACGGTCAGCCCTTTCACCGTGTAGCCTCTCCCCAACTTCTCTCCGCCCACAAGCACGTGCGAGTAGCCATTCTGCCATCGGACTTCGCGGCCGTCTACAGAATTGACGGGTGTGATGGTAGTCTGGTTAATAGCCACCGGTAGTTTTGCTTGGATTTGCTCGAATGGAGGAAGGCGTTGGCAGGTACGCTCCAGGTCTTCGTATGCCCTTTTGAACTCTCGAAGTAGCTCCTCACGGTCAGGATCAGTTTCCTCTAGCAACACTTCGTGCCAATCGTGCTTCAGGCGATTAGCCCAAGTGTAGTAGGAGGTGTGAGTAGCAGTCGCTTTGGATGGGTGAATAAGCATGGAGCGGTGCTTCTGGCCGCCTTCAAGGCGACCCGCGGCAACTCCTACGAAAAAGACCTGCATTGCGCGTAAAAGGCTCTGCGGTGGCTCTAAGGGTAGTTGGCCATCGCGGTAGATTTCTGATTGCGGAATCAACTCCACAAAAAGAGAGTCTCGCGCAAAGAAATCCCGTCCGCCGGTGTAGGACTCGCCTGGAGAAACAAGCTCTGCGAAGTCGGCGGATAGTGAGTCAATGCGCGTGATTAGTAGAGGGGCCTGTGGAGTAGCTGTGTACTGTAGGTACGTGTGGCGTGGAAGTGCTCGTCTGAGTTCCTCAATGTGCCTGTAGGTTGAACTCGCGATTGGATCGTTAGGCCGAGTATTAAGACTCGCCTGATCCGCTTCGTCATCGAAGATGATGGCCGGAAAGTTACCCAGGCCTGCCTTCTCGAGAAGTTCTGATAATTTATCAAGGTGGGAGTAATTCTTCATTACGCTTATGAAGAGCGTCCGGCGATCTTCGTCTTCGTAATGCTCGCTCCTCCATTCCTGCGCAAGCGCTCGGAGATCATCCCTCTCAGTCTCGGGCCGAGGATTGGTTAGCATAAGCCATTTCCAGTCCGTCGCCGCTGCGCGTAGATGTGTTTCAAGTCTATCTCGGTTCTGGGTCACGAGGTTCTCGGTCGTGCCGGCGATCAGGACGATGACTCGATATCTGTTGTCTCGGGCGAGAGCTGAAACCGCTGTCATGGAGGCTGTTTTTCCGCTCTGGACGTAGCCACAAACCAGGCCAGTGCGCACGGGTGTAGATTCAGAAGGAGGGGTACATTGCGATAGAACCTGGTGCGCTTCTCGAATTACCCGATCGGCATTTTCTTGATTGAGTTCACGAATTCCAACCCAGTGCTCGCGCAAGCGAGCTGCAGTCTCCCCTATGATAGGTTGCCATCTTGGCCTAATAGATTGTTCACTCTCGCTTGCCATTCGGCTTCTCTCCCTTTTGGATAGGCCCGGAAAGGGCGGATCGAAGTATTTGGTTCAGGTTTCGGCGCAACGTTCCTGCTTGCCGAACCCCCACCTCCCGAGCCGTGACTTCTGCGATTGCTAAGCCGGCAGCGAGGCGGAGAAAGGGGACAATCTCGTCCCCATCCAGAGAAATGAAGCGAACCATAAAGGGGTGAGCAAGATTGACGCGAATGTGAATCCGCCATGTATCGGCGCCCGGTTGGCTCTCCGCAATGTCGTACCAGGACTCGCGGGTTAGTTCAGAGATCACCTCAAGAGTCACAATCCAGCGACGTTGCGCATGCTCTAGGGCAAGTTCAACCTGCACGCTGCGACTAGAAGGCTCAGAGACTGCATCGAGGTCCGAAGCCAAGGGGCTCTCATCGGGGTCAGCGTGTATCTGGGCGTCAACAATCGGTGGAAGATGTTGAGCAATGACCTGGGTTGTGTCTAGGGCCGCCTCTGCTACGACGTCGCGGTCGGTGGTGGCGCGCGCCCGATAGTTAGCTGCCTGATCAAGTAGAGGAAGCGGCTGGGCATCCAACACACTCTTAAGCCAAGCGAGTATGTCCTCCTCCCATTCGTCCCATTGGATTCCATCCTTGGTGTGGCTTACCGAGAAGCCATCGACCTCGAACTCCCCTACAAGCCTCTGGTAGATGAATTTGTTAGGTTTGCCGAAAATCTCTTCTGGTCGGTATCCCTCTCCGTGGCTACCCTGAATAAGCCGTCGACGCCGGAAGATAGAAAATCCGGCGTTCGCGACGCTTGCTCGTGCCAGGATTGCTGCCCAGCCACTGACTCTATGTCCATCGCCCAGATCTAAATTAATCTCCTTGCGCCAAGTTACGGGGCTGCTCGTGGGGGCTGCATGATAGGGAGTGCAAAGGATCGCAGGATTCTCATACTTGAGGTCGTCATCGTTCACGCGTAGCTCGATCAATCCGTCTCTCAGGAAAAGCCTATAGATGCTCCGGAGGTGCTCCTTGATCTTCCAAATGGTTCGGTGCTTCGGTCGCACATTAAGATCGCTGAGGAGCAGAGTTGTATAGTGATCGGTGAGTTCTGCCTTCCGCTCGATGGGCTCGAGTTCTTCGCGGCCCCTTGTGACGATCTCAGGTATGTCGAAAGTTATGGTTCTCTCGACTGCCTCCCCCAAGGCGGTGGTGCGAACGGACCATTTACGCGCGAACCAACTCGAGGCCGCTTTCATTCCGAGACCGAACTCAGACAGGCCAGATCTGTCTGGAGGAGGAGAGGCCGGCCGGAAAGCACGAGCGTAATCCCGCTGATGAATACCAGCTGCGGTATCCCTGATCTCAATGTAATCTTCGCTCACATCGATCTGTACAGAAAGACGGTACGTCCCGCCGCTTACCCTTTGCAGGGCCTCCATATTCGCCAAGGCACTTTGAAGCGAGTTGTCGACAAACTCGGCCAATGCATACCACGGCTTATAGTTTAGCCGTGCGAAGGCTGCGTACATCGCGACCTCGGGACGAATAGCAACCAATCTAAGTCTCCTGCGAGAAGGGAGTGGCTACGTCAAGCCATGTACGTCTTGGGCCCAGTCCGGTACCTGGATGAGGTGGATAGGAACCCCTGAGGTGCAGGTACTCACTCGGTACAGATTGATGGCGCTGTGCGGGCGGGCAATCTCTACGTCGGGTTGGAATCAAGGTGAGACGGCGTTCTGGAATGGGATCGCTTAGGAACTGCCGTCGCATTTCGAGGCCTAAGAGTTCACCCAAGGCGCAGGGGACAGCATTACCGATCTGCCGATGGGCTGAACGCCTGTTTCCAATGAAGTAGTAGCCGCGCGGGAATGTCTGAAGACGGGCAAGTTCCTCAATTGACAGCAGCCTGTTGCGCCAGTGAAAGGGGCCAGTCGCAGGGCCTGGGGCGGCTTGGATCGTCCAGGAGGGTCTCCTCTTAGCAAGCTTAAGCAGGAATGACCAATATCGGGTTCTCCATCCGAAAAGTGGTTCGCCGCCTCCTTCGGATGTATGCCAAAGGTAGTTCTGTCCTTCAGGTATGCTCCTTAGAAGGCCGGCCCACTTCCCCGCCGGATTAAGCTCAGCCGGCCACACTTTTTCATCGAGATCTCCAATGGCATCCCAGGCCGTCGTGTACGGCTTCCGTCTCGGGGCCAGTGGACTCACTTCGTCATCGGGAGCATGTGTCGGCGTTGGGAAACGAAATTGGTTTCCCTCCCGCGCGCCGATAACGAAAACGCGCTCCCGAAGCTGCGGTACGCCGAAATCAGCGCCGTTAATTTTTTTTACCGCAATCGTGTAGCTCGTCCCGCACGCTTGATTGATCTGCTCGATCGCCTGCTCGATCAGGTGCAGGCCCTCACTCTTGTTTTGGTAGACCAAGCCAGGCACGTTTTCGAGAAGAAATGTTCTAGGTAAGGTGTCGCGTAGGACCCGAAGGTACGCAGCCAATGTGCCGGCACGGTGATCATCGAGGCGCAGGGTGTCGCCTGATACCCAATAGCCGGACTTCGAGAACGGCTGACAGGGAGGACCGCCGATCAGTGCGTCTGGTTCTCCTGATTTCAGGCCCGCTTTGTCGAGGAGCTCCTTCGAGGAGACAGTATGAATATCTCGGTCAATCACCGGCCAGGACCGGTTGTGCCGCAAAGTGGCCACGGCTTCGGCGTCGAGTTCAACCGCTACGGCCGTCTCGAATCCCGCAGCCTCAAACCCAAGATCGAGGCCTCCCGCTCCCGTGTAGAGACTAATGAGCTTGCGCATCTAGGCCCTCTTCTCCTGGAGCGCCTCGATTACCTTCTGAGTCACTCCTGCGGGATTGGACCTGATCTCGGACTCCCAAAAGCGGAGAACGGTCCACCCCATTTCCCGCAGGCGCAGAGTGTTCTGTTGGTCCCGCTCTCGGTTCCTTTGAATCTTGGCGAGCCAGTAGGCGGAGTTCGCACCCTGGCCGAGCTTTTGGCTCCGGCTTTCCCAATCTCGGCCATGCCAAAAGTCACCGTCGCAGAAGACCGCGAGCTTCGCGCGTGTGAAAACGACGTCAGGCCGTCCGGGGAGGTCCGGCAGGTGTTTTCGGTACCTGCAGCCGGCAGCCCACAAGGAGCGTCGGAGCATGACCTCACAGCGAGTATCGGTCTTCTTGCTGCTGCCGCGCGCGGCAGTCGTGGCGCGCGGAGAGGAGGAGCGAAGTCCCTTGAAGCTCGCCCCTGTTTGGGACGGAGGAGGGGCTTCGGACCTTGAGCTACTCATGGAGGGAATCCTAACCCAGAGAGCCCTCCTCTGGAGCGTCGCTCTACTACGTCTTGTGCTCTGGCGTAATCCGGCCACTGTTTGTAGTACCTCCGAGGCTCAAGGGAGAGCCCCGGCGGCCGGGGTTCCCCCGGCCGCCGGGTACTCCTACTGACCTACTCCCGCACCCGTCCGCTCAGGATCGCTCCCGCCCGCTCGAGGATCACGGGGCCGGCGGCCTCGAAGAGGCTCGCCAGGGCTTCGGGGGACCTCAGGAGGCACTCGACGACGTGGAGGGCGTCGATCAGTTTGTCGTCGAAGACGGCGAGGTGGCCGATGACCTCTCCTCCGGTCTCGACGGCGTAGCCGTCGGGGGTGGGTTCCTTGTGGAGACGGTAGAGCGGGTCCCGGCCGGTGGCGGGGATCAGGGCCGAGATCAGGAGGGCGTGGTACCAGTCGCCGAAGATCGCGATGGCCCGGTCGCCTCGCGACGCGTCCTGGCCGGTCGCGTAGACGCCGTAGAAGGTCGCGGGGATCTCCTCCACCCGCCAGGGGCCCGCCTTTGAGGCCTCCGCCGACACGGACGGCGACGGCTCGTCCCGCTGGCGGAGCTGCTGCAGGAACTCGTGGAGGAAAATGTTGGACGGACGCCGGGTGCTACCATCATCGTTGCTTTGCATGGGACTCAGCTCCCTTGTGAAGTAGGCTCGGGGGCGAGGTGTTGACTCACCTCCGGGCCGCTGTTCAGTGGGTCCGCCGAAGGCCGGACGATCCGGCTCCAGCGTAAAAACAACGCAAGCTGCAAAGACTTCTACGACGGGTACGGCTGGTCGTCGATTCGTTCGCTTGTGGGACCTCCTTCCCGGGGAGCGCTACGGCTTCGTGCCGGAGCGTTAGGAGAATTATAGGAAAGGGGAGCAGGTAAATCAAGCGGAAGGGGTGGGGAGAGTTGGAGAAAGAAAACCCCCCTCCTGACCTCCCCCGCTCCCTACCGCCCACCCACCCAGGGGGGGAGGCACCACCTCCCGAAAGAGGGGGAGTTTTGGGTCGGTCGCTGGTGATTAGTCTAAATGAGCAGGAATTTAGGCTAAGTTTGTTGACGACTAGGTTAGTTGGTGTAGAATGTAGGGCAAGAGGTAGGCACTGACCCTAGGAGGGATCGATCATGCGTCCGACCGAACCGAGCCGAGCCGAGGCGCTCGAGGAGATGACACCAGAGAAGCTGGAGGAGATGGCGCGGCCAGCTCCCCGGGTCTCGCATGCGGGGCTGCGCGACTTTCTGGAGATCCCCTACGACCAGTTGGAAGAGATGAACCTCGAGGCCAAGGAGGAGCGGCTGGCTCGGCGGCCCGCGGACGTGGTCCGCGAGCAGCGGATGCGCTATCTCAACGACGAGAAGCGCATCAAGGCGGTCACCGTGTGCTTCACCGACCTCGAAGGCCGGCTGCACATGCTGGACTATGACAAGAAGTTCCTGCTCAAGTCGGCGGACAATCTGACCTTCGACGGCTCGTCGATCCGCGGCTTCTCGCGGCAGCAGGAGTCGGACCTGCGGCTGGCGGTCGACTGGCCGGCCTTCTACTGGCTGCCGTCGGACATCTTCGGCCCCGGCAAGGTGCTGGCCTTCGGCGAGGTCCACGAGCGCGACGGCAGCCTGTACGGCGCCGACATGCGGGCTATGCTCAAGGGGTACACCGACAAGCTGTACTCCAGGGACGGCATGGTCGCCCACGCCGCCAACGAGATCGAGGGCTTCCTCTTCCGCGGACGCGACGCCGAGCGCTGCTTCCAGGAGACCGGCCGCTTCGAGTTCATCTCCACGGGCGGCTATTACCACTCGCTGCCGGGCGATTCCCTGCGGCAGTTCATCGACACCGCCGCCGAGGTGCAGCGGGCCATGGGCTTCGCCAACGAGAAGGACCATCCGGAGGTGGCGCCCTCGCAGTTCGAGATGAACTACAGCTATACCGAGGCCTCGGTGGCCGCCGACCAGGTGCAGCTCTACAAGCTGCTCTCACGGCAGGTCGCGGCGCGGCTGGGGATGACGGCGAGCTTCCTGCCCAAGCCGGTCACCGGCGTCAACGGCTCGGGCATGCACACCAACCTCTCGGTGACCCGCCAGTCGACCAATCTGTTCTACGACAAGGACGGCAAGGATGGTCTCTCGGCCATGGGCTGGGACTTCATCAACCGCATCCTGGCCAGCGCCACGGACATCTGCCTGGTGCTCAACTCGAGCGTCAACTCGTACCGCCGCCTCGATCCCCACTTCGAGGCGCCCAACCAGATCAAGGCCTCGGCCATCGACCGCGGCTCCATGGTGCGCATCCCCCTCGGCAACGAGCGCTCGGCGCGCGTCGAGGTGCGCTCCATCGCTCCCGACTCCAACCCGTACCTGGCGATCTACACCCTGCTCAGGACCGGGCTCGAAGGTCCCCAGAGCGAGGAGGACGGGGATAAGAGGCCGCGCACCCGCTTCCTGCCGGACAACATCTACGACGCCATCCGGCTGTTCAAGGGGAGCCGGTTTATGCAGGAGGTGATGGGAGAGGACGTGCACGCCAAATACGCCGAGATCAAGCTCGCCCAGGCCGAACGCTGCCCCAAGGCCCTCGGCACCCTCATCAAGGCCTCTGAGATTCAGTTCCACCACGAGGTCACGAACCAGTACCTCTGGTCGCAGTTCTAGGCGACAGATCTCGGCATCTCGTTTCTCCGCATGGCGGGAGGATCCCTCCTCCCGCCATGGCAGGGACGCCTGACCCCCTCCAGGGCCGCGCTCTACAAGAGCCTGCGTCCGGCTCCTCTATACGCTCTCAATCTTCCTGAACAGTGTTGAAGGTGGCGAGCCCTTCCGAATCGGCGGCTCCGAGGAGAAGGCGGTCGGAGCAGGCGAAGGTGATCTCCAATCCTTCCTGATCCAAGAGCAGGGCACTTGCGAGGTGTACAGCGTCGGCGCCTCGGAGAGGGTGGCGATCGCAGAGTCCGGGTATGAGAGCGAGAACCTCGGCTCCGACCGGCATCTGCGTGATCCCTTCCCAATCCTCCGCGAAGCGACGCCGGAGCTGCTCGAGCTCGGAGGCGAGAAGGAGCCCTTCGCGGCTACGGCGAGCGAAGGTCGCATGGATCTCGGCGAACGCCAGGCGTGAGGCGGCTACCGAGCTCCCCTGCGCCGCCGCCTCGCGCATTCGTTCGGAGCCCGGTTCCGCGATATAGAGTTTGACCAGGACGCTGCTGTCGACGAAGAGGATCAACGCCGATCCTCAATGATCATCTCGGACGCCAGCTTGCCGCGGCTCGGGACGCTGGGGCCCAGGAATGTGCTCCGCGTCCGGTTGGGCAGTGCCACCAGACCACGGGCCGCCAGCTCGGCCAAGCGAGCCTCTTCGTCGACCTCGCGGAGCTGGGACAGCGGGACCAATGCTGCCACCGGTTGGCCGTCTCGCAGCACGACGATCTGCTCACCCGCTTCGGCTCGTTGCAAGTAGCTGGAGAGCTGGTCTTTCAGGACTCGGGTGCTCACGGTGGGCATCGGCCACCTCCTGCGGCCATTGTAGCCGCACGGAGCCCGCTACTGGAAGGCTTCGGCGAGGGGATCGCGAGCACGGGGAAGTCGCTCCTTCTCGGGCCGGAAGAGGTTGCCACTTCCGGCGGCCGAGAAGGAGAGGGAGACGGGGCCTGGCCTAGGCCAGCAGGCGGAGCAGCTCGCGCTGGGGCTCGCCGCCGGTGATCTCGGGGCCCTCGGGGGTGAGGGCGACGTTGATCTCGCTGCGGACGCCGAAGTCGCCGGTCAGGTAGATGCCGGGCTCGATGGAGAAGCCGGTCATCGGCAGGAGCTGCCGGGTGTCGTGGGTCTCCAGGTTGTCCATGTTGGCGCCCTGGCCATGGTCGGTAGTGCCGATCGAGTGGCCGGTGCGGTGGATGAAGCGCTCGCCGTAGCCGGCCTGGCGGATGAAGGCGCGGGCGGCGTCGTCCACCTCGAAGCCGCGGACCGGCCGCAGCGGATACTGCGAGCGGACCAGCTCCCAGGCGGCGTCGCGGGCGCCGGCGACGATCCGGAAGATCTCGGCGTGCCGCTCCTGGGGCGTCACCGAGCAGACGCCGCACCAGGTGATGTCGGCGTAGACGCTTCCCGCGGCCTTCTCCTTGGCCCACAGGTCGATCAGCAGGAAGTCGCCGCGGCGGATCGGCGAGGAGTGGTCCGGGCCCGGCTGGTAGTGCGGGTCGGCGCTGTGGGCGTTGACGCCGATGATCGGGGCGGCGTCGGTGATCAGGCCCGCGCGGTCGAAGGACTCCATGATCCACTGCTGGACCATGTACTCGTCCACCTCGTCGCCGCGGCGGAGGATGTCGCCCACGCGGGTGAAGGCGTCCTTGACGATGGAGTGCAGGTGGACGTTGGCGCGCCGGTGGCCGGCGAGCTGCTCGTCGCTCCAGGTGGCGGCGAAGCGCTGCGCGAGGTCGGCGGCGGAGACCAGGTCCACCCCCAGCTCGCGCAGCAGCTCGGCGGTGCCGGCGTCCAGGCGCGAGATGGTGGGGATCTCGTTGCGCGGGCTGTAGTGGGCGGCGATCCGCTCCACGCCGGAGACCAGCTTGGCGAGCTGCTCCCGGTTCTCCTGCCAGGTGGTGTACTCCGCCTTCGAGCCCGGCAGGTGGTCGAGCATCGACTCCTCCAGGCCGTGCACGAGCTTCCGCGGCTCGCCCTGGCGGGGGATCAGGTAGTAGCAGCGGCGGCTGACCAGCTTCCCCTCGCCCACGAGGCCCAGGAGATCCAGGCTGATGGGGTCGTTGAACTGAAAGCACATGAAGAACCATCCATCCAGTCCGGCCTCGGCGAGGGCGTCCTGGATCTCGGGGATCCGTTCGGCGAGCATTCCTCTCCTCCTCTTGCTCGAGGGGCATCAGGCCCCCGGGCAGGGTCAACAATGAAAACGACAGTTGAAGTCCGCCAATCCTATCAGAGACTTCTAGAATGAGGTGCGGCGTACCGGCTCGGATGCGCCCCGATCCTCTCATGAGAGCTTTTTACTGCGACGAGTTCGTCCTCCCGCTCCCCGAGGGGCACCGGTTTCCGATGGAGAAGTACCGTCTCCTGCGCCAGGGGGTGCTCGAGCGCGGCCTGGTGGCGCCGGAGGACCTGCGGGTCCCCGTCGCCGCCACGGACGAGGAGATCCTGCGCGTCCACGAACCGGTCTACCTGGAGCGGGTAGGCGCCGGCACGCTGGAGCGCGCCGAGGTGCGCCGCATCGGCTTCCCCTGGTCGCCGGCGATGGTGGAGCGTTCCCGCCGCTCGGCCGGCGGCACGCTGGCCGCCTGCCGCGAGGCGCTGGAGAACGGCAGCGCCGTCAACCTCGCCGGCGGCACCCACCATGCCTTCCGCGACCGCGGCGAGGGGTACTGCGTGTTCAACGACGCCGCCATCGCCGCCCGCGCCATGCAGGCCGAGGGGCGGGTGGAGCGGGTGGTGGTCCTCGACTGCGACGTCCACCAGGGCAACGGCACCGCCGCCATCTTCCAGGACGACCCGACGGTCTTCACCTTCTCCATCCACGGCCGCCACAATTTCCCCTTCCACAAGGAGAGGAGCGACCTCGACGTGGAGCTGGAGGACGGCACCGGCGACGAGGAGTACCTGGCAAACCTCTCGCAGGGGTTGGAGCGGGTGTTCGCGGCGGGGGCGGCGGAGGCCGGGCTGGCGATCTACGTGTCGGGCGCCGATCCGCACCAGGGGGACCGGCTGGGGCGCCTCGCCCTCTCCCGTGCCGGCCTCCTCGCCCGCGACCGGCTGGTCTTCGAGGCCTGCCGGCGGTGCGGGCTGCCGGTGGCCGTGGTGATGGCCGGCGGCTACAACCGGGAGGTGAGCGAGACGGTGGAGATCCATCTCCAGACGGTCGCGGAGGCGCGGCGCCACTTTGGCATGTGGACACGGGTTTGGGATTAGAGACGGCCCTCCAACTGTTTTCATGTGCGGGACGAGTGGGTCTAAAGCACGGAGCGCCGAGGTAGAATACCCGGCCGTCGGAAACTTCAACCTTTCCCAAGAAAGGCAGGCAAGACGCATGATTCGCAACTATCGCACGCTCGTCGTAGCGTTGCTGCTCAGTCTGCTCGCTGCGGGCTCCGTGTGGGCTATCGGCGAAGGCAGGTTCACGGGGACCGTGATGGATCAGGAGGGCAAGCCGGTCGCCGGCGCCAAGATCACCGTCACGAGCCCGGGCTCGAGCTACAAGCAGGAGAAGACCACCAACGACAAGGGCAAGTTCACCATCATGGTGGTGGACGCGATGCGCAAGTACGAGATCCGGATCGAGAAGGAGGGCTACTCGCCGATCCAGGGTCCGCTGGCGATCAACCCGTCGGCCCCGACCGACCAGGACTTCACTCTTGCGGTCGCCGGCCCGAGCGCCGAGGAGCTGGCCGAGATCAAGGGCAAGAACGACGCCGTGGCCGCCTTCAACGAGGGCGTGGCCCTGGTCAAGGCGAAGGACTTCCCGGGTGCCGCGGGCAAGTTCGAGCAGGCGCTGACGCTCGATCCGACGATCACCCAGGGCCACCAGGTGCTGGCCGACGTCTACTTCGAGATGAAGAAGTACCCCGAGGCGATCGCCTCCGCGGACAAGTATCTGGCGACCAGCCCCGCGAGCACGAACGGCATGTACGTCTTGAAGTACGACTCCTACCTGGCCATGGGCGACAAGGCGAAGGCCTCGGCCGCCCTGCAGGAGATGCTGCAGAAGGAGCCCGGCAAGGATGCCGCGGTGCGGATCTTCAACCTGGGCGCCGAGGCGCAGCGCAAGGATGACGACGCCAACGCCGAGAAGTACCTGCGGCAGGCGATCGAGCTCGATCCCACGCTGGAGCGGGCCTACGCGTCTCTGGGCACCTACTACCTGCGCCAGAAGAAGTACGACGCCTCCCTGGACATGGCCGACCGCCTGCTGAAGCAGAACGCCAACAGCGCCGAGGCCCTGTCCCTCCGCTACGAGTCGCTCAAGGCGCTCAAGCGGACCGACGAGGCCAAGCAGGCGATGGCGGCGATGCAGGCGTCCGCCGGCAACCAGACCGCCGAGGAGGCGTTCCGGCAGGGCGTGGCGCTCTACAACGCCAACAACGTCGCCGAGGCGGAGAAGGCCTTCGAGCGCGCCCTGGCCAAGGACGGCAACTACGCCAAGGCCCACTATCTCCTCGGGCTCGTCGAGGCCAGCAAGGGCAACATGGCCAAGGCCCGGGAGTACGTCCAGACGTTCCTGAAGCTGGCTCCCAACGACCCCCAGGCCGCGGAGGCCAAGGCGGTCCTGGCCGAGCTCAAGTAAGGCTCTCCGGATCACCGCGAGAAGGCCGGGCGCTCCACGGAGCCCCGGCCTTTTCTCTTGGCCCCTCCCCCCCTTGGACAGGCTGGCGGAAGCTTCCGGCGCGCCAGCGGAGTTGCCGGCGCGGTCTCGGAGTCTCCGGCACGCGGTCAGAGTTTCCGATGCGCTGCCGGAGCCTCCGGCGTTCCAGCGCAATCTCTGACGAGCCGCCGGCAGCTTCGGCGGCCTGCCGGAGTCTCCGGCGCGCCACCGCCGTCTTCGGCAGGTTGCCGGAGCCTCCGATGCGCTGTCAGAGTCTCCGGCGGGCTCTCGGAGTTTCCGGCGGGCTGTCAGAGCCTGCGGCAGCCCAACGCGATCTTCGACAAGCCGTCGGAAGCTCCGATCCGCCGCCGGAGGCTTCGCTACCCGCGGATGTGGTTGGAGGCGCAGCGGTAGCCGCCGTTGAGGACGACGCTGCGCACCAGGGGCGGGAAGAGGTCGAGGCGGACGCCGGCGGCGGCGAAGGCCGCGCGCGCGTCGCGGTCGCCGGTGGGGAGGAGCGAGGAGAACCCCTCGGCGCGCCGGAGGTCCCCGCGGGTCTCGACCACCACGTTGTTCCAGGTGAGCAGGAAGGTGTCGTGCTCGAGGCCGGCGCGGTCGCGCAGCAGCGCCACCGGCATCGCCAGCAGGGGGAGCCGCCGGACCTGGAGCCCTTCCTTCTTCAGGTGCTCCGCCACGAGATCGAGGAAGCCGTCCAGGCGGGAGGCTTCGGCCGTCTCCTGGGCCGCCGCGACCCTCTCGCGGAGCGCCGGTCCACTGCCCGCAGCCGGCGCCAGCCCGTACCCCCGCTCCAGGGAGAGCCAGTCATCCCCCGGCAGCGCCGCGAGCAGCCGGCGGCCCTCCGAGACGTCCGCCACCAAGGCGGTGAGGCCGCCGTCCGGGCGCGGCAGCAGGGTGAGCAGGGAGTCCAGGTCATAGCCGGCGCCGCCGCCGAGGGTGCCGAGCAGCCGGCGGCGGGCCTGGATATCGCCCGTGCCGGGTCCGGCCAGAGGGTGGACGAAGCGCACCGGCCGGCCGTAGAAGGCCGCCAGCTCCCGGGCGGCCTTGCCCGCCGCCTCCTGGTAGCGGTCGATGCCGGCGGCGGTGCCGAAGCTCTCCACCGGCACCCGGGAGAGACCGAGGATCTGAAGGATGTGGGGCTCCAGGCTGTGCAGGCTCAACCAGACGGCGTCGGGCGTCAGCAGGATCTGGCCGTTGTGGAACGGGACCGGCGCCTCGGCCCAGTGGACCTGGCCCCAGGCCTTGTCGAGGTCCCCTGGCAGGTTCTGCACCAGCTCGCGGCCGAGGAAGAGGTCCTCCTCGCGTCCGGGCTGGGTGTTGGGCCGCAGCAGGACGAGGAGGCGGCCGCCGGGCTCGCGGGCGAGGCTGAACGGGTCGCGCGGCCAGGGGGAGTAGGGGCGGCCGTAGGTGGGGAGGAGACGGACGCCCGGGCTGCCGGCCAGCGCCCGCTGGA
Organism: Thermoanaerobaculia bacterium; assembly: GCA_035628695.1. Classification (GTDB taxonomy): domain Bacteria; phylum Acidobacteriota; class Thermoanaerobaculia; order Multivoradales; family UBA5704; genus DASPJI01. The sequence continues at coordinate 14,678 of DASPJI010000729.1, forward strand.
GCGGCGGGTCGGTCAAAACGAGCAGGCGGCGCTCCGGAGCGGCCTCGTGGACGGCGGCCAGGAAGGAGGTCGCCTCTTCGGCACTGAAGAAGGTGGAGGAGAGGGAGTAGACCGAGGCGGCGAGGGCCCCTCCGGTGTCGTGGCCGAAGCGCGGGGCCGGTGACGGGTAGGCCGTCCGGCGCTCCCCGGAGCGGCGGGGCACGGCGCCCCAGGCGCTCTCCACCCTCTCGGAGGCCGCGAAGTCCACGCCGCGGACCTGGTTCAGCTCGGCGAGCAGGCCGTCGCGCAGGGCAGGAGGGACGGCGGGATCGAGGGCCCGGGGGAGGAGGTCCAGCACCCGCTGCCGGAAGGCCGCGTCGGTGACGAAGCGCTCCGGCTGGACGAGCTGGAGCACCAGGAGGTCCTCCACCTGGCCGGGCTGCCAGCGGCCGGCCGCGCCCAGCCTCCGGCTCCGGGAACGGGCGGCGGCGGCGAGGTAGTCCCCGGTCTCCTTCACCAGGGCCGGATCGTCACCCCCCAGCGCCGTGGCCAGGATTCCCAGGGTGGAGGGGACGAGCGACCGGTCCGCCTCCAGCCGCCGCTCCATCTCGGCGGGCGTGGAGCGCGCCATGAGCTGCCGGGCGTCCGGCGCGTCCGACAGGAGCAGGGTGAGGGGGAGGAGAAGGGCGGCGAGACGGGGCATCGGGGGGTAGTGTAGGCCCTAACCCCCCGCGCCCAGATCCGGCTCGCCGCAGTGGGAGAGGATCTCGCGCCGGGCGGCGTCGCGCAGGCAGACGGCGGCGTCCCAGCCGGTTCCCTCCGGGTGAAGAGCCGGGCCGACCGTCACCTGGGGGGTCCCGCGGCGAAAGAAGAAGCCTTCGTCGCGCAGCATGGAGCGGGTGCCGTGGATCGTTACCGGCACCACGGGCACGCCGGCCTCGGCGGCGACCAGGAAGGCTCCCATGCGGAAGGGCAGGAGCCCGGGCTGGCGCTGGAAGGTCCCCTCGGGGAAGATCACCACCGAGTCGCCGGCGCGCAGGGCGTCCAGCACCTTGCGGCTCTCCCCGGCGCTCTGGGCGGGGTCGAAGCGCTCGACGAAGACCGTCCCCAGCCGCCGCAGGAAGCCGCCGGCGCCGGGCGCGTTTTCCAGCTCCCGCTTGACCACGTAGGCGAAGCGCGCCGGCAGCGCCGCGGTCAGGAGGATGCCGTCGAGGTAGCTCTGGTGGTTGGCGACGAGGAGGCGCGGGCCATCGTCGTCCAGGAGCCCGTGGACCCTGGGGAACATGCCGCCGGCGCGGGCGAGGAGCCGGGCGGCCCGGCGGGCGAGGCGGCGCCGGCGCGAGGTCCCGGGGGTGAGCGTCATGGCGGCCCACGCGGGGAGGGCCACCAGGGCGACGACGAAATAGACCCGGGCGGCGTAGAGGTAATCCCCGAGGACCCGGGCCCGGCGGGAGAGGCGGGTCGAGAGGCCCGAGCCGGCCAGGCGGACGAGCTGCCACCAGAGGGCCGTGCCGCCCTTGCCGATCCGGCCGCCCTCGTAGAGCTCGCGGCTCGCCTGCCGCCGGATCTTGCCGCTGGAGGTCTTGAGCACGGTCTGCGGCGGCGCCAGGACGACGTCGTCGGCCGGCGTGCCGAGGAGATCGACCGCGGTGTCCTGGACGGCTTGCCGCAGGCGCTCCAGGGCGGCTTCGTCGCGCTCGCGGGTCTCGGCGAGGATGACGAGACGCTCGGTGCCGGTGGCGGGATCGGCGCTGCCGAAGGCGGCGACGCACCCCTTGCGGATGCCGGGGATGGCCCCCACCGCCTCCTCGATCTCCTGCGGGTAGAGGTTCCGTCCCGCGCGGATGATCATGTCCTTCACCCGGCCGGTGAGGTAGAGCTCGCCCTCCGCGATGTAGGCGAGGTCGCCCGAGTCGAGCCAGTCGCCGTGGAACAGGCGCCGGGTGGCCTCCGGGTTGCGGAAGTAGCCCGAGGTGGCGGAGGGGCTCCTGAATTGCAGCCGGCCCACCCGGCGCTCGCCGGCCTCGTTGCCGGTGCCGTCCACGATCCGCACCTGGACGGTGGGGATGGGTGGGCCACAGGAGACGAAGTGGAGGGCCGCCGGGTCGCCGGGCGCCGCCGGCTCCGCCCGGTCGCCGCGCTGGAACGGCTCGCGGCGGACGGCGTCGATGCGCGGTGGCCGGCCGGGCACCTGGAAGGTGACGGCCAGGGAGTTCTCGGCCAGGCCGTAGACCGGCGTCATCATCCCCTCCTGGAAGCCGTAGGGGGCGAAGCGCTCGGTAAAGCGCCGGATCGCCTCGGGGCTCACCGGCTCGGCGCCGTTGAACGCCGTCCGCCAGGAGGAGAGGTCGAGGCCCTGGAGCTCCTCGTCCGGGATCTTGGCAGCGCACAGCTCGTAGGCGAAGTTGGGCGCCGCGGAGATGGTCCCCCGGTGGTGGTGGATGGCCTGGAGCCAGCGCGACGGCCGGGCCAGGAAGGCGAGGGGGGACATCAGGATCAGCGGCAGGCCGAAATAGAGGCTCCCCATCCAGGCGCCGATCAACCCCATGTCGTGATAGAGCGGCAGCCAGCTCACCACCACGTCGTCCGGCCGGATCTCCGCCACCTGGCCGAGCGCCCGCAGGTTCGCCAGCAGGTTGGCGTGGGTGAGGATCACCCCCTTCGGGTTGCCGGTGCTTCCGGAGGTGAACTGGAGGAAGGCCACGTCCTCCGGCTGCGGAGGAGCGGGCTCCTCCGGGTGGCCGGCCGGAGACGACGCTCTCGGCGCCGTGGAGAGCTCGGCCACGGTGGTCACGCGGCGCACCTCGGGCACCTGGGCGCGCAGCAGACGGGCCAGGGGGAGGACGTCGCCGAAGGTGATGAGGAGCCCGGCCTGGGCCGTCGCCAGGATGCCGGCCTGGCGGCGCAGGTGGTCCTCGATCTGGCTGCGCCGGGCGGGCGGGTAGAGCGGGACGGGGACGCCGCCGGCGAGAAGGACGCCGAAAAAGGCGACGAAGTAGTCGAGGCCGCTGGGAAGCATCAGCCCTACCGCCTGACCCCTTTCGAGGCCGCCCGCCCGGATGCCCTGGGCGGCCGCCCGGGCGCGGCGCAGCAGCTCGCCATAGGTCAGCTCCTCGGGCTCGCCGTCGCCATGGAAGAGGACGTGCCGCCGGCCGGGGTGGCGGCGGGCGTGCCATTCCAGGACCTCGACGAGGGTCTGCGTGCGGTCGGGAGCGGCTTCGCCCGCCTCGAGGATCTCGGGGTCCGCCAGGAAGGCGGCCGAGCCGCCGGACCCCGCCTCGGCCAGTGCGCGCAGCAGGTCGCGAGGGGTCTCGGCGATGGCCAGGGCG